>JBNMKU010000030.1:0-23179 GCA_050874505.1 Roseburia sp.
ATAAAAAAAGTGGTTCGAAATATTTTCATAAATCAAACCACTTTTATAGGTATCTGCATAAAATATAAAAATGCTACAAAGCCCATAAATACAGGCTTTTAGAGCTTATTCCTGAAGTTGGCTCAGCTTGGCAGCCTGGTCTGCTGCGATGCAGGCATCTATAATCTCCTGGATATCTCCGTTCATGATCTTATCCAGTTTATATAAGGTCAGGTTAATGCGGTGATCTGTCACACGTCCCTGTGGGAAGTTGTAGGTTCTGATCTTCTCAGAACGGTCACCGGTTCCGACCTGGCTCTTACGCAGTTCTGCCTCGGCATCATGCGCTTTCTGCTGCTCTAAATCATATAATTTGGTACGCAGCAGGGCAAATGCCTTTGCCTTGTTCTGAATCTGTGATTTCTCGGTCTGGCTATAGATCACAATTCCAGTCGGGATATGGGTCAGTCGTACTGCAGAGTCGGTGGTGTTGACACACTGTCCACCGGCACCGGATGCACGGCAGACATCAATCCGGATATCTTTTTCATCGATCGTGACATCGACGTCCTCAGCCTCCGGCATCACAGCAACAGTAATAGTAGAGGTGTGGATACGTCCACCGGACTCTGTCTCAGGCACACGCTGCACACGATGTACGCCGGATTCGTATTTCATCAGAGAGTAAGCACCCTGACCGCTCAGCATGAAGGTAACGCTCTTCATTCCACCGATACCGGTCTCATCTGCTTCCATGATCTCTGATTTCCAGTGTTTTTCCTCTGCATAATGCTGATACATACGATAGATCTCTGCGGCAAACAGTGCTGCCTCATCTCCACCGGCACCTGCACGGATCTCGACGATAACGTTTTTGTCATCATTCGGGTCTTTCGGAAGAAGTAAGATCTTTAATTCATTTTCCAGTTCTTCCACACGCTCTTTGGACTCATTTAACTCTTCCTTTGCCATCTCGCGCATCTCTTCGTCAGACTCTTCCTCTAACATAGCAAGAGAATCCTCGATGTTCTGCTTGCACTGTTTGTATTCCTTATAAGCCTCAACGATCGGAGTCAGATCACTCTGCTCTTTCATTAATTTACGGAAACGCTCCGGATCATTTGCAACATCCGGCTCGCTTAACTCACTCATCAATTCTTCAAATCGGATCAGTAAATCCTCTAATTTATCAAACATTCTGTTCCTTCCTTTCTTCCAAATCTGTCCTTCTGATTCGTGTCCCCGCTACAGCATTCCGGTCACGACTCTGTCATTATGCGCCAGATCCTTGATCACACGTACTTCTTTAAAACCTGCCCCGAGTAACATCGCCCGGACAGCTTCGCCCTGATCATACCCGATCTCAAAAAGGATCCTGCCCTCCGGTTTTAAATATTCCTTACAGGAGGCGATGATCTCGCGGTAAAAATACAGTCCGTCCTCCTTGCCGTCCAATGCCTCTAAAGGCTCAAAGCTTCCCACTTCCGGCATCAGTTTGACCACTTCCAGAGACGGGATATAAGGAGGATTGGATACGATCACATCAAATGTACCCGTTACATTATCAAACAGATCACTCCGTTCAAAATTGACTGCAACGCCATTTAGCTTTGCATTTTCTTTCGCCACATTCAGTGCCTGCTTGGAAATATCTGTTGCATACCCCTCCACATCAGCTACATTGTGCAGGATGCTTACGATGATACAGCCAGATCCTGTACACAGATCGAGCACACGCATACCGGGTGTTATGACTTTTAATGCCTCCTCTACAAGCGTTTCTGTGTCCTGTCTTGGAATGAGTACGCTGGAATTTACTTTGAATTTCAATCCCATAAATTCCGTTTCCCCAACGATATATTGTAATGGAACATGCTCTGCGCGTTTTTTTAATGCGATCTCATATTCACTTACCTGTTCTTCCAAAAGGTCGTCTTCCATATGAAGATAATAAAAACTGCGATCTATCTTGCAGACCATCTCAAGCAACAGCCACGCATCCAGTTTTGCCTCAACAATAGATGCCGTCTCTAAGACCTTTTCACCTAAATTTAATGCCTCACGATAGGTCACTTAGAATCCCTACCCTTCCTGTCTGATTTCTTCCACATAAGTTTTCCAGTCAAAAACCGCCTCTACCGATGCGATCCCTACCTCGATCATATCTTCATCCGGTTCCCTTGTCGTCAGATTCTGCAGCCACAGTCCTGGCTTGCTTAAGATATTGACCAGTGCATTGTCGCTTCTGCCTGCCAGCCGGATAAATTCATAGGAAACACCTGCGATCACCGGTATTAAAACCAGCCGCAGCAAAAGGCGGGCAACCCCGGAATCCACATGGATAAACATAAAAAAGAAAATACTGATGATCATTACGATCAAAAGGAAACTGGTTCCACAGCGTTTGTGCTGTTTGGAACTCTTTTTCACATTTTCCACGGTCAGATCCATACCATGTTCGATACAGTTGATACATTTATGCTCGGCACCATGGTACATATAAACCCTTTTAATATCCGGCATCAGTGAGATACCTGCCACATAGCCAATAAAAATAACCAGACGTAAGATCCCCTCCAGCAATGCGATCAGCAGATAGGAGGATGTAAAACGTTGAAAGAACAGAGAAATATAATAAGGGAGCACCATAAAAATCGCAACCGCAAGGAGGACCGATACTGCGACCGTTCCACCCATCATGGCATCCTCTTTCTTCTGATCTTTCTTTTTCTCTTGCACTGTCTTTGGTTTTTCCTCTTCTTCCTCAAAAAAGGAAGCAGAAAACGTAAGTGTTTTCATCCCCAGCACCAGAGATTCTATAAAGCTGAATACACCGCGTAAGATCGGCATATTTCGTATTTTCTTATTCTTAATGATTCCCGGATATTCGGAAACCTCGACGATAATTTCTTTATCCGGCTTTCGGACTGCGACAGCGTATTTGTCCTGATTTTTCATCATGACACCTTCCATCACTGCCTGTCCGCCAATTCCAGAATATCTCATTGTTTCTACTCCTAAAAAAAGGTTGAGATTTTAAAACCTCAACCTTATCTGTAACCGTTCTTAACTTACTGATTAATGCCATATTTTCTGTTGAACTTATCGATACGTCCGTCAGTTCTTGCTGATTTCTGCTGTCCTGTGTAGAACGGATGGCATTTAGAACAAATTTCTACGTGGATCTCTTCCTTTGTAGAACCTGTAACGAATGTGTTACCACAGTTACATGTAACAGTTGCCTGATAATAATCTGGATGGATTCCCTCTCTCATGATTTTCACCTCTTTATATTCTTATCGTTTTATAGTTTCGCCTGTTCAATCCTTTTGTACCCGTATACCCGATCCGTATATGGTACTTGTTGCAAAGGAAAGTCCCGATAAACAGCTTGTTAAGTATAGCATACTAATTCAGGAAAATCAAGTATTTTCTAAACAATTCTTGTCTTTTTTAGCAAATTCATGTATTCCTGATTGTCTTTGGTACGTGCAAACATATTTAAGATATTTTCCACCGCATCATCCGTACGCATGCCGTTGATCGCCTTACGCATCGCATCCACACATTCCTGCTCCTGCGCATCCAAAAGCAGATCCTCCCTTCGTGTTCCTGACTTTACAATATCGATTGCAGGGAAAACACGTTTCTCGGACAGTTTGCGATCCAGCACAAGCTCCATGTTACCGGTTCCCTTAAACTCCTCAAATACCACGTCATCCATTTTACTTCCAGTGTCCACAAGAGCCGTTGCAAGGATCGTAAGGCTTCCACCCTCTCTCATATTCCGCGCTGCACCGAAGAAACGTTTTGGCATATGAAGTGCCGCGGGATCAAGTCCACCGGATAACGTACGTCCACTTGGTGGAACGGTAAGGTTGTACGCCCTTGCCAGTCTTGTAATGCTGTCAAGCAGGATCATAACATCTTTTCCATGTTCAACCAGACGCTTTGCGCGTTCAATTACCATCTCCGATACTCTCTTGTGGTGTTCCGGCAGTTCATCAAAAGTAGAATAAATGACTTCTACATTGTTTCCTTCGATCGCCTCTTTGATATCGGTAACCTCCTCCGGACGTTCGTCGATCAGAAGGATGATCAGGTGCATCTCCGGGTTGTTGTGCGTAACGGATTTCGCAACCTCTTTTAATAAAGTAGTTTTTCCTGCTTTCGGCTGGGAAACGATCATACCACGCTGTCCCTTTCCGATCGGTGACACCAGATCCACGATACGCATTGCCACACTGCCGCCGGCGCGCTCTAAGCGAAGTCTCTCATTCGGAAAGATCGGGGTGAGATCCTCGAAATTCTTGCGTTTGCTGGCAACACTCGGATGATAACCATTGATACTGCTGACATACAAAAGTGCGGAAAACTTCTCCTGCTGTGTTTTGATCCTGGTGTTTCCGGATACAATATCTCCGGTCTTTAAGTTAAATTTACGGATCTGGGATGGGGACACATAGACGTCATGTTCGCCCGGCAGATAGTTTTCACACCGGATAAAACCATAGCCATCCGGCATAACCTCTAAGATACCATTTGCAGCTTCGCCGCTGTCTAAATCTTTTAACGTATCTTCCACCGCAACACTTTCTGCTGCCTTTGCTTTCTTTTCTCGCTCATCCTCTGCTAACATCAGTTCTACCAGGTCCGCTTTCTTCATTGCAGATATGTTTTTTAATCCTCTGCTCTTTGCCACGTCCTTAAGAACGGTCAACGATAAACTCTCATACTTTTCTCTCATGAAATATAACTCCTTATCACTTTTTGCTGACTTTTATTTTCTTCATCTTCAACATCCGGGAATTTTGTCTGAAATGACGTAACGAATTTATGATAGAGCCATTATACTACACCTTTTTCCAAATAGGAAGTCCTAATTTTCTTGATTTGTGAAATTGATAATGGTATGATGAAATCGTTGTAATTTTTAGCAGCGTACGATAAGGAATGGAGATTATTTTATGGAAAACAAAGCACTCGAACTTCACAAACAATGGAATGGTAAATTAGAAACCACGGCAAAATCTAAGGTAAATTCCAGAGAGGATCTTGCCATTGCCTATACCCCGGGTGTAGCAGAGCCCTGTAAGGTCATTGCAAAAGACAAAGACGCCGCATACACTTATACGATAAAAGCCAACACCGTAGCGGTTGTCTCAGATGGAAGTGCCGTTTTAGGGCTTGGAAATATCGGACCTTATGCCGCAATGCCTGTTATGGAGGGAAAATGCGTCTTATTCAAAGAATTTGGAAATATCAATGCAGTTCCGATCTGCCTTGACACACAGGATACGGAAGAGATCATAAAGACGGTCAAAAACATTGCTCCAGCTTTCGGCGGGATCAATTTAGAGGATATCTCCGCTCCACGCTGTTTTGAAATAGAAGAACGTTTAAAAGAAATGTTAGACATCCCGGTCTTCCACGATGACCAGCACGGAACCGCAATCGTAGTTCTTGCCGGCATCATCAATGGTCTCCGGGTGACCGGAAAGAAAAAAGAGGACTGTAAAGTCGTTGTCAACGGTGCAGGCTCTGCCGGCGTTGCCATCACAAGGTTGCTCCTTACCTACGGTTTTAAGGATGTTATCATGTGTGACAAAGAGGGTATCATCGGAAAAGATTATCCAAACCTCAACTGGATGCAGCAGAAAATGACCGAAGTTACCAATTTATCCAACCGGAAGGGAACCCTTGCCGATGCCTTAAAAGGTGCTGATATCTTTGTCGGTGTATCTGCCCCTAATATCGTGACACCGGAAATGGTCGCATCCATGAACAAAGACTCCATTCTCTTTGCCATGGCAAATCCGGTACCCGAGATCATGCCTGACGTTGCAAAGGCTGCCGGTGCAAGAGTAGTCGGAACCGGACGGAGCGATTTCCCTAATCAGGTCAACAATGTCGTTGCCTTCCCGGGTATCTTTAAAGGTGCATTAGAAGGCCGTGCCACACAAATCACTGAGGAAATGAAACTTGCCGCTGCAACCGCGATCGCAGGTCTTGTTTCCGACGAGGAATTAAATGATGAATTTATCATGCCGGAAGCATTTGATCCACGCGTTGCAGAAGTAGTCAGCAATGCTGTAAAATCCCATATCCGATGAGACAAATCGAACCGGTACAGTTCTGGGGAGACAAACGTTATTACTCTCTGGACTATTACTTAAAACAGACTTTCGGAGAAAAAGTCTACCGCCTCTCTTTAAACGGCGGTATGACCTGTCCGAATCGGGATGGCACACTGGGTGATCGCGGCTGTATCTTTTGCAGTGCCGGCGGCTCCGGCGACTTTGCCGCTTCTTCCGGTTCCATAACCGATCAGATCGCACAGGCAAAGGAACGGATCTTAGCCAAGACAAACTGCAATAAATTTATTGCATATTTTCAGGCATTCACAAATACCTATGCCCCGGTTTTTACACTGCGGCAGTTATTTTATGAAGCCATCCGACAGCCGGAGATCGTTGCCCTCTCCATTGCAACCCGATGCGACTGTCTCTCACCCGAAATACTCGATCTGTTAGAAGAACTAAACCAGATCAAACCGGTATGGATCGAGCTTGGATTGCAGACCATACACGAAGAAACGCTCACGTTTATCCGGAGCGGTTTTACCTTACATCAGTATGAGAAAGCCGTCTATGCCCTGCATGAAAGAGGGATCAGTGTCATCACACATCTGATCTTAGGACTGCCTGGGGAAACAAAAGATGCCATGCGTGCTTCCGTTTCCTATGTTGCATCTCTCCCGGTAGACGGAATCAAATTACAATTATTGCATGTCTTAAAGGGAACCGATCTCGGCACGCTCTATCAGAAGGAACCGTTTCCCCTTTTCACGTTAGAGGAATACTGCTCCTTTGTGGCAGAATGTATCTCCCTTTTACCGCCCGATATGGTCGTTCACAGGCTGACCGGGGACGGTCCCAGAAACCTTCTCCTTGCGCCTTTGTGGAGCACCGATAAAAAACGCGTTTTAAATACGATTCAGAAACAATTAAAAGAAGCAGATTTATGGCAGGGGAAATATTTTTTCTGAAAATATTCTTCCCTGTAGAAATACAACTGGCAACTGGGAAAGTGAGGTAATTTTTATGGCAGAACCATTTACCATTTATAAACTGACAATTTTAAATATGTTGGATAAGGTGGATTTTCCCCTTACCAACACGCAGATCTCCAATTTCTTTTTAGAGCAGGACTACACGGACTATTTCCGTGTCCAGCAGGTGATCAGCGATCTGGTCGAGGCAAATCTGATCCGTTCCGAATCGACGCACAGCAATACGCAGTACTACATCACGGCTGCCGGAAAAGAAACACTTGGATTTTTTAAAGACAAGATCACGGATGCCATCGAGCGCGATACGCTGGCTTATCTCGAGAAAAACCAACTGGAGCTTCGCAATATCAACTCGATCCTTGCCGATTACTATAAGACACCAAATCAGGACTATGCCGTCCGCTGTCAGTTTCGTGAACGCGGTACCAACCTGATCGACCTGACTCTGACAGTTAAAAAGAAAGAACAAGCGGAAGCTATCTGCGACAACTGGAAAAACCAGAACGAAGATGTCTATGCCTATCTGATGGATATTCTGATGAAATAGATTGGAGAAACGATTATGGGAAAACAGTATTTTAAACCGGGTAATATGCTCTATCCGCTCCCTGCTGTCATGGTAAGCTGCCAGTCAGACGGGAGACCAAATATCATTACGGTCGCATGGGCAGGAACCGTCTGCACCAACCCGCCTATGCTCTCGATTTCCGTCCGCCCGGAACGTTATTCCTATCATATCTTAGAAGAATCACGCGAGTTTGTCGTAAATCTGACCACTGAACAGCTGGTACGTGCCACCGATTTCTGCGGTGTTCGCTCCGGTCGTGATGTGGATAAATTCAAAGAGATGAAACTCACTCCTCTTCCTTCCAGAGAGATTTCTGCTCCGGGCATTGCAGAAAGCCCGGTTAACATCGAGTGTAAGGTAAGAGAGATCATGCCTCTTGGCAGCCACACAATGTTTCTTGCCGATGTAGTCAATGTCACGGTTGACGATGCTTACCTGAACGCCAACGGCAAATTTGATCTAAACGCCTCCGGGCTTGTCACCTATTCGCACGGCGAATATTTTCTGCTTGGGAAAAAGTTAGGCACATTCGGCTACAGCGTGGCAAAGAAAAAGAGAAAAAAATAGGGTGGTTATTTTCCACCACCCAAAATTCCCTGAAACCAGGAGCCAACATCGGTTCCAAGATCATTGACTTTCTCTGTCATCTCATCCACTGCATTTGAAAATTCATCTACACTTTCCAACAGTTTCTGTGTTTCCTCTATTGTTCCGTTGATCGAATCCACATCGATCTCTGCCACTTTATCTGCAACATCTTCCATCGCAGCCGCCATCCGGTTCATATGACTGACCAGGATTCCTCCTCCGATCAACAGTACAACAACCAGTACTGCCAGACAGCCACTGATGATTTTTTGCATCCAGAGCTGTTTTTTCAGCAGCTCTAATACTTCCTCTTTTTCCATAAAACTTTTTATGCTCCTTCCTCTTCTTTCTTTTCTTTTTTCTGAAATGGTTTATGCTCGTTCCACCAGGAAGTAATCTTCTCTTTCCTCTCCTGATTTTTTACCCTTCGCTGCGCCTTCTTTTCCTGCTTTGCTTTTGATTTTTCTTCCGCACGCTCCATCCTGGCGACTTTTTTCTCTTTTAATTTCACTTCTTTTAAAGCAGTCTTTTCCATTTCCTTAATATAGTTATGCGCTTTCTTTTTGTTCTTCCGGTCCACGCGATACGGATCATATAAGAAATAAGAGACCGCGCCTACCATCAGAACCAGTACGCCTGCCACCACGAAAATGGGAACAAGGATCTCATACTCCTTGAAGCCAAGCTCATAACAGACAAATACCACCATCATGACCGGGAACAGCAGCAGATAGAGTACTTTGATCAGTGCCTCAAGCAAAACAGACTGTTTTCTCCCATTGGACAATAATGCTCCCTCGATCGCGGTGTAAAATGCCATAAAAATACAGACTTCCGAACCAAATCCATGCAGCACGCCGCAGAGTGCGATCAATAGCAGTGAAAGGAAAAACAGCGCAAACGCGGCACCCTGATACCATGCGGTGCGCCGTTCCGTCATTCCCTGTAATTTATCCTCACTGATGCCGTGCATCTTGTAGATCTCCATCCGGATATGCTGCTCAAATTCTTCATTCAGCCGCTGTTCTTCCTTGGTATTCTTAAGAGTCTGCTCGACAGACTGTAACATGCGGTCGATGTATTCCTGTTCCTGCCGGATGCGTTTGGAACGAAGCTGCTCCAGTTCCTGCTGGTGTTCTGTCTCTTCCTGTAATTTTAAAACTTTTCCGATCCGCGGATTTTTTACTTCGATGTCAGAGAGATCTTTTTTCGCATCTGCGATCTCCACCTGCGCCGTCGGCTCTGTCTCGATCACATCCGCCGTGACTTCTTCTTTTTCTATCGTTTCTTCGATTTCTTTCTTTTCTTCTTCCACGATATTATGTACCCCTTATCCTGGTCTTCTGCCAGAGGACTTACTCAGTTTCCCTCTGTATTTTGGACTGCAGCTCCCTGTTGTTTTTCTCTTTGCTTCATTATACTAGACGCTGCACAAATAGGCAACCTGCTAAAATCACAGAACAGACACTTTGCAAACATTGTATAAGCACGGAGAATTGAAAAGAAGAAGCAGTCTCCCACTTCTTCTTTTGCTTTTCCTGTTGTATTTTACTGTACGGAGAGGTTGGAGTAACCCATCAGGCTCTCATCGACCTCTTTTGCCACTTCTCTGCCCTCACGGATCGCCCATACGACCAGTGACTGCCCTCTGTGGACATCTCCTGCTGCAAATACATTTTTGACATTGGTGGCGTATGCACCCTCTGCGGTCGCAACATTGGTTCTGGCATTTAATTCCACACCAAATGCGTCTGCAACATATTTTTCGGTTCCAAGGAAACCTGCTGCGATCAATACCAGATCTGCATCCAGTTTCTTCTCAGATCCGGCTACCTCTGCCATTATCATACGTCCGGTCTTCTCATCCTTTTTGCTCTCAAGCTGTACGGTAACCAGTCCGTTTAAATTGCCGTTCTTATCCTTTAAGAACTCTTTGACTGTGGTCTGATAGATACGCGGATCATGTCCGAATACCGCGATCGCCTCTTCCTGACCATAATCGGTCTTGCAGACCTTCGGCCACTCCGGCCATGGGTTGTTCTCTGCTCTTGTTTCCGGTGCTTTTGGCATCATTTCAAGCTGTGTGACACTCGCACAGCCATGACGGATGGAGGTTCCCACGCAGTCATTTCCGGTATCACCGCCTCCGATGATGACCACTTTTTTGCCTTTCGCTGAAATATAATTTCCGTCTTTTAACTCAGAATCAAGCAGGCTCTTTGTGGTTGCTTTTAAGAAATCCACGGCAAAATAAATGCCTTTTGCATCTCTTCCCGGAGCCTTGATATCTCTTGGATTTTTCGCTCCACAGGCTAAGATGACACGGTCATATTCTTTTAACAGCTTTGCTGCCTTTATGTCTTTTCCGACATTGACTCCGGTAACAAACTCGATGCCTTCCTCTTTCATGATGTCGATCTTACGGTCAATGACCCATTTCTCGAGTTTCATGTTCGGAATGCCATACATCAGAAGTCCGCCGACACGGTCATCTCTTTCATAAACCGTGACCAGATGTCCTCTCTTATTTAACTGGTCTGCTGCTGCAAGTCCGGCAGGACCGGAACCGATAACAGCAACTTTCTTTCCGGTGCGCACCTTTGGCGGGTTTGCCTTTGCATAGCCCTGTTCGTAGGCATTTTCGATGATACCATGCTCATTTGCCTTACAGGTGACCGGGTCCTCCCAGTGTCCGCAGGTACATGCTGCCTCGCAGAGTGCCGGGCAGACTCTTGAAGTAAACTCCGGGAAGTTATTGGTCTTTTTCAGACGGTTATATGCCTGCTCCCAGTTTCCTGTATAGACCAGATCATTCCATTCCGGTACAAGGTTGTGAAGCGGGCATCCGCTTGTCATGCCCATGATATTCATGCCTGCCTGACAGAACGGAACACCGCAGTTCATACATCTCGCGCCTTGGATCCGCTGTTTTTCTTTGGAAAGCGGCGTGTGAAATTCATTAAAATTTAAAATACGTTCCTTTGGCTCAACTGCCTTCGCATTTTCTCTATCATATTCCATAAATCCAGTTGGTTTTCCCATTTTTATCGTCCTTTCCAGAAACTCTTAGTTTCTTGTGTTCGCATAAAATGCTTCAATCTGTGCCTGTTCTGAAGATAAACCTTTCTCTTCCATCTGCACGATTGCCATGAGCATACGATTATAATCATATGGAACTACCTTCTTGAATTTCGGCAGATACTCACTGAAGTTATCTAAGATTTCTTTTCCTTTTTCTGAGTTTGTCAAAGCTACGTGTTCATTGATCATCTCTTTTAATTCCATGACGTCGTATTTATTGGAAACTTCCTCCAAAAATACCATCTCTTTGTTGATCCTGGTATACAGGTCGTTGTCCTCATCCAGTACATAAGCGATACCACCGCTCATACCTGCTGCAAAGTTTTTACCTGTTTTTCCTAATACGACCACACGTCCTCCGGTCATGTACTCACATCCATGATCTCCTACACCCTCTACGACTGCGGATGCTCCTGAGTTACGAACACAGAAACGTTCTCCAGCCACACCGCTGATAAAGGCTTTTCCGCTTGTTGCACCATAGAGTGCCACGTTACCGATGATGATGTTTTCATCTTTTTTGTATTTTACCCCAGCCGGAGCATAAACGACCAGTTTACCGCCGGATAATCCTTTTCCGAAGTAGTCGTTTGAGTCACCGACCAGCTCAAGTGTCAGTCCTTTTGGAATAAAGGCTCCAAAGCTCTGTCCGCCTGCGCCGTTACATTTCACGATAAAGGTATCCTCATCCAGTCCCTCTCCGCCGTATTTTTTGGTGATCTCTGAGCCAAAGATCGTACCGAAGGAACGGTCGGTATTCGTTACTTCCACATCAATGCTTCTGCGCTGTTTTTTCTCCAGTGCAGGTCCGAGCTGTTTTAACAGTACGGTAATGTCCTTTGTCTTTTCAAGTTCAAAGTCATATACCTGTTTTGGATCAAAGATGACTTTCTGTTTGGCATCTGCAAACGGATTGTTTAAGATCTTGGACAGGTCGATCTCTTTTTCACGTCCACATAAGTTCTCACGAACCTTTAACAGATCTGCTCGTCCTACCATCTCATCAATGGTCTTGCAGCCGAGTTTTGCCATGTATTCTCTTAACTCCTGTGCAATAAAGCGCATGAAGTTTTCCACATATTCCGGTTTTCCTGCGAAACGTTTTCTCAGTTCCGGGTTCTGGGTTGCGATACCTGCCGGACAGGTATCCAGGTTGCAGACACGCATCATGACACAGCCTAACGTTACCAGTGGAGCGGTTGCAAATCCATACTCCTCTGCTCCTAACAGTGCTGCGATCGCAACATCACGTCCGCTCATCAGCTTACCGTCTGTCTCGATGCGTACTTTGTTACGCAGTCCGTTTAAGATCAGGGTCTGATGGGTCTCTGCCAGTCCAAGCTCCCATGGAAGTCCCGCATTGTGGATGGAACTTGATGGTGCTGCACCGGTTCCTCCATCATAGCCTGAGATCAGGATAACCTGTGCGCCTGCCTTTGCAACACCTGCTGCAACGGTTCCGACACCTGCCTCTGATACCAGTTTAACCGTGATCCTTGCATCCCGGTTGGAGTTCTTTAAGTCATAGATCAGCTGCTCTAAATCCTCGATTGAATAGATATCGTGATGAGGTGGCGGAGAGATCAATGATACACCCGGTGTGGATAATCTGGTCTTTGCGATCCACGGATAAACCTTTTTGCCCGGAAGATGTCCACCTTCGCCCGGTTTTGCTCCCTGTGCCATCTTGATCTGGATCTCCTGTGCACTGACTAAGTACTGGCTGGTTACACCAAATCTTCCGGATGCCACCTGCTTGATCGCAGAGCAGCGGTTGACCGGACTGTTCTTGCTTGCGATACGCTCTGCATCTTCACCACCCTCGCCGGAGTTTGATTTTCCATGCAGTCTGTTCATTGCGATCGCAAGTGTCTCATGTGCTTCCTGTGAAATGGAACCATAGGACATCGCACCTGTTTTAAATCTTGTTACGATCGACTCCACGCTCTCAACTTCTTCGATCGGAACGCCCTTTTTCGGATAGTTGAAGTCCATTAATCCACGCAGTGTGATCTCATTTTCTTCTTTATTTACCAGTTCTGTATATTGTTTGAACAACTGGTAATCGCCACGTCTGGTCGCCTCCTGTAACAGATGGATGGTCGCCGGATTGTAAAGATGCGGGTCTGCTCCGCTTCTCATCTTATGACGGCCTCTGCTGTCAAGAGTCAGGTCTGTTTCCAGTCCAAGTGGATCGTATGCTGCAGAATGAAGTTCATTGACATCCTCTGCGATATCCTCTAAGGTAATGCCTCCGATCCGGCTGACGGTGTTGGTAAAGTAACGGTCGATGACCTGTTTATCGATACCGATTGCCTCGAAGATCTTGGAACCTTCGTAGGACTGGATCGTGGAAATACCCATCTTGGATGCGATCTTTACGATACCGTTTAAGATCGCAGAATTATAATCCTGAACAGCTGCATAGTAGTCTTTGTCTAACATATGCTCGTCTACGAGCTGTTTTACAGTCTCCTGTGCCAGATACGGGTTGATCGCGCAGGCACCATAACCAAGCAGGGTTGCAAAATGGTGTACTTCTCTTGGTTCGCCGGACTCTAAGATCATGGCAACTGAGGTTCTCTTTTTCGTTCTGACCAGATGCTGCTGTAATGCAGATACGGCAAGCAATGAAGGGATCGGAACATGGTTCTCATCCACACCACGGTCGGAAAGGATTAAAATATTTGCCCCCTCTCTGTAGGCACGGTCTGCTTCCACAAACAGACGGTCGATTGCTTTTTCAAGGCTGGTATTTTTATAGTAGATGATCGGAATGACTTCTACTTTAAATCCTGGCACGTTCATCGCTTTGATCTTCATCAGGTCGGTATTGGTCAAGATCGGGTTGTTTACCTTTAATACCTGGCAGTTGCTTGCTTTCTCTTCCAGAAGGTTTCCATCCTCTCCAATGTAGACAGTAGTGGATGTTACCACTTTCTCACGGATGGAGTCGATCGGCGGGTTGGTTACCTGTGCAAACAGCTGTTTAAAATAGTTGAATAACGGCTGATGGTCACTGGCAAGTGCTGCAAGCGGTGTATCAATACCCATTGCTGAGGTACCCTCGCCTCCGTTTTTCGCCATCGGAAGGATTGCTTCCCTTAATGACTCAAACGTATAACCGAATGCTTTCTGCATTCTCTGACGTTCTTCCTTGCTGTACTCCGGCACACGCTCATTCGGGATCTTTAAGTCTTCCAGTTTTAAGAGGTTGCGGTCTAACCACTCACCATACGGCTGTTTGCTCGCATAGGTTTCTTTGAGCTCATCATCATCGATCACACGTCCTGCCACGGTATCTACCAGTAACATTTTACCTGGACGTAACCGCTCTTTTACCACGATCTTGGTCGGGTCGATGTCAAGCACTCCGACCTCGGAAGACAAGATCAGGTAATCATCATCCGTAATGTAATAACGGGAAGGACGAAGTCCGTTACGGTCAAGCACTGCACCCATCAGATCACCATCTGAGAAAAGAATGGATGCCGGTCCGTCCCATGGCTCCATCATGGTTGCGTAATACTGATAGAAATCTTTTTTCTTCTGTGACATGATACGGTTATTTGCCCACGGCTCCGGTATCATGATCATAACGGCAAGCGGCAGATCCATTCCACTCATCACAAGGAACTCCAAGGTGTTATCTAACATTGCCGAGTCAGAACCTTCACTGTTGATAACCGGAAGTACTTTCTGAAGTTCTCCTTTTAAATGTTCGGACTCCATCGTCTCCTCGCGGGCAAGCATCTTATCTGCATTTCCCTTGATGGTATTGATCTCACCGTTGTGTACGATAAAACGGTTTGGATGTGCTCTCTCCCAGCTCGGATTTGTGTTGGTTGAGAAACGGGAGTGAACGGTTGCGATCGCTGACTCATAATCTTTATCCTGAAGATCGCCAAAGAATAACCGTAACTGCTCTACTAAGAACATTCCTTTGTAAACGATCGTTCTGCTGGATAAGGATACCACATAAGTATCATCATTGGACTGCTCAAAGACACGTCTTGCAACGTATAATTTACGGTCAAAGTCAAGTCCCTTTGCCACCTCTGCCGGACGTTTTACAAAGCCCTGCATGATATATGGCATACAGTCAACCGCCTTCTGTCCAAGCTTGGTCGGGTCTGTCGGTACTTCTCTCCATCCTAAAAATTTCATACCTTCTTTTTCTACGATGACCTCGAACATCTTCTTGGCACGGTTACGTTTCAACTCATCCTGCGGAAAGAAAAACATGCCGACACCATAATCGCGTTCCTCTCCCAGTTCGATCCCGAGTGGTTTTGTCACTTTGGAAAAGAACTTATGGGAAACCTGCAACAGGATACCGACACCATCACCGGTTTTTCCTTCTGCATCCTTTCCTGCTCTGTGTTTTAAGTTTTCTACGATCTTTAAAGCGTTTGCTACTGTATCATGTGTCTTGATACCCTTGATGTTTACCACTGCGCCGATACCACAGTTATCATGCTCAAAGGCAGGATCATACAGACCCTTTTGTGTGTCACATGCACCAGATACGGAAAAACGGTTCCTTTTCTCTTTCATCTTTCATTTCCTTTCCACTTCGTGTATTCAGATACTGTCTTCGTGTCTTTGTCAGAAGAACAGTTGTCTTTTTCTTAACTTGTTATAACCTAATATACAACTTTCTTTTTCGTTTGTCTATCTATTTTTTTGTGCTATTGTCTGATAATTTGATAACTTGTATTTTTGTCTATTATTTTCTGACACTATAGGAATAATTTTCACTCAAACAACTTCATACGCACAATTTGGCATAAAAAAAGTGCAAAAAATTTTCAATTAAATTCTTTGCACTTTACCATCTTCTGGTTTTTATGAAATTGCATCTAAATTGTTACTCTGTTTTTCCGCGAAAGCTCTTATGAAAGATCCAGACTGCTCCTGCTACGATAAGCAGCATCACGATGGTAAATCCGATCCCCTTTACGCTCGGTTCGTAGGCAAAGGACAACGCCCCTGTCTCGGCACGCCATACCGCTATGGCATTTGCCACGATATGCCCGATTACCGGAATATAAAAAAACTCTGTCTTTTCGTAGAGGTACGCTAACAGGCATCCTAACACCGTGGCATAGAGAAACTGCACGAGATTGAAATGAACTGCACCGAAAATAAGTGCGGATAAGACGATCGCCTGTGGCACCGCCCCCATCATCCCTTTTAGTCTCTGATAAACCACACCGCGGAACAAAAGTTCCTCTGCGATTGGCACCATCAGGCAGGAGCCGAGCAGCTCATACACTACCTTTCCGCCAAAAAAGGACTCGTTTGCCGTCTGAAATCCGGCAGAAACAGAAATTAACGGGGTCATAGCAATGAGATTGTTGACTGCTATGCCAAGTGTTGCTGCTGCAATGATCGTGCACAGGATATTTTTGATCTGTGCAGTATCCAGTTTCAATTGTTTTTTTCCATAAACCGTGTTGCGGATCACGGCATCCTGCTGATAAAACCGCAGCGTGACCGGGATCGTACACGCCGCGCAGACAAGCTGCCGCAGCATATAGGTTTCCACCGCGGTTCCTATGAGCAGTTCCAATGCAAAATAGATCAGGCTCGATACCACATAATAGATACCGATCGGATATATGATCTGCCAGATCCGGTAGCCCCATGTCGTTTTCATCGTTTCGTTCCCTTCGTATCACGTCCTGCTGTGCGCAGACGGTTCAATGCGACCTCTTTGCCCTTGACCTCTACAGACACTGCCTCATCGTCTTTTAACAGATAGATCGCGGTAAGGACATCCCCGATGCCAAGTTTCATGCCGCGGACACCGACTGCACCCTTTTTCTTTTCCGGGATCGTTGACACCTCAATGCGCAGGAAGAAATCTTTCTCTGACTGCATGATAAGTGTTTCCGTTCTGTCTGCCGCTTCCGGATCAGCCGTTTCCTCAAGCACCCGGACAAATAACAGTTCATCGCCATCGTTTAACTTGGTTGCCGCCGTTGTACGTTTTGCCACATCAAATTCGCTTCCATCCACAACCTTTAACATCGCATTTTTCGTTCCGAAGATCACTTTTCTGCTGCTGATCGCACCAAGGTTGATGATATAGATAAAGCTCTCGGTCTTGCTGTCATAATTACTCAGGTTGTCGATCGGTGTTCCCTTGTCACGGAACTTTCCAAACGGAAGATCCAGTACTTTTAACAGGTGCATCTGCCCGGTGTTGGTAAAGATACAGATCTTGTCCGTATTCTTACAGGTCAAGACATAACGATTTTCTGCATCTGCCGCCTCTTTGTTTCTCTCATAGGTAGAGACATCCACCGTCTTTGCATAACCGAAGCGGTCCATTAAAAATACCACATCCATCTCTTCGATCTTCTTTTCTTCGACCACTGCCTCTTCGAGGTTGGCGATCACGGTCTTTCTCGGGCGGTCATAGTTCTTCTTGTAGCCCTCTAACTCTTTGATGATAACTTTTGCCATCACGGCACGGCTGCCTAAGATCTCCTCATATCTTGCGATATTCTTTAATGTCTCCTCATGCTCTTTTAATAAGGCTTCCAGTTCCAGTCCAATCAGCTTCTGTAACCGCATCTCTAAAATTGCTGTCGTCTGCCGCTCTGTAAAACGAAGCTGTGCGGCATCCTTTTTGGACTGCGCCGATTTGAATGTGATCGCATCGGTAATACCCTCGGTCAGACATGCTCTCGCATCTTTGACATTTTTACTTCCACGCAGGATCTCAATGATCAGGTCGATCACATCCGTTGCCTTGATGAGTCCTTCCTGGATCTCTTTTTTATCTAATTCCTTGGCAAGCAGGGTCTTGTATTTTCTGGTGGCAAGCTCATACTGGAAATTCACATGATGTCTTATGATCGGGACAATGCCCATCGTCTCCGGTTTTCCATCTGCTACGGCAAGCATATTGACACCAAAAGTATCCTCCAGCTTGGTCTTTTTATAGAGCAGGTTCTTTAAATTCTCGACATCTGCACCCTTGCGGAGTTCCAGCACGATACGGATGCCCTCTTTGGAGGACTGGTTCGTGATATCCACGATATCGTTTGTCTTTTTCGTCTCAACCAGACTGTAGACGTCATTTAAGAATTTTCCGATGTTTGCCCCTATCATGGTATATGGGATCTCGGTAATGACCAGACGGTCTTTTCCACCTTTTCCCTGTTCTACCTCGACTTTTCCACGGATCTTGATCTTTCCGGTACCGGTTGCATACACAGCTAACAGTTCATCCTTGTTCGCAACGATCCCGCCTGTCGGAAAATCCGGTCCCGGGATATACTTCATCATCTGCTCGGTGTTGATATCCGGGTTTTTCATGTAGGCGATCACACCGTCAATGACTTCGCCAAAATTATGCGGCGGGATACTGGTCGTCATACCGACCGCAATTCCTTCCGCTCCGTTTAATAACAGGTTTGGCACCTTTACCGGAAGTACCTCCGGCTCTTTTTCGGTCTCATCAAAGTTTGGCACAAAATCTACCACGTCTTTGTCTAAGTCTGCCAGATAAGCCTCCTGCGTGATCCGCTGCAGTCTTGCCTCGGTATAACGCATGGCAGCCGCTCCATCTCCCTCGATGGAACCAAAGTTACCGTGACCGTCCACGAGTGGAAGTCCCATCTTAAAATCCTGTGCCAGTACGACCAGTGCTCCATAGATCGAGCTGTCTCCATGCGGATGATATTTACCCATGGTATCTCCGACGATACGGGCACTCTTACGATATGGCTTATCATAGCGGATGCCAAGTTCATACATATCGTATAAGGTACGTCTCTGTACCGGCTTTAATCCATCCCTCACATCGGGAAGTGCACGCGCCACGATAACGCTCATCGCATAATCTATATAAGATTTCTGCATCAGTTCTGAATACTCTGTGCGGATAATCTGTTCTTCCTGTCTCATTCCACCTTATCTCCGTTCTTCGATTTAAATATCCAAAATAGCATCTGTCGCATGCTCATAGATAAACATCTTTCTTGGCGGTACATCATTGCCCATCAGAAGCTCTGTGATATCCGATGCCATTCTGCCATCCTCGATCTCAATCCGCTTTAACATCCTTGTTTCCGGGTTTAATGTAGTCTCCCAGAGCTGCTCTGCATCCATCTCGCCCAGACCTTTGTAACGCTGCAGCGTAAAGTTTCCTTTGTGGGTCTTGCGGTACCGTTCCAGTGCCGCATCATCGTAGAGGTATTCCTCTTCTCCCTTCGCTGGGATCGTCTTATAAAGAGGCGGCATGGCAACATAGACATGTCCCTCGTAGATCAGTTCCGGCATAAAACGATAGAACAGGGTTAAAAGCAGGGTGGAGATATGTGCTCCATCCACGTCCGCATCTGCCATGATGATGATCTTGTCATAGCGCAGCTTCGTGATATCGAAATCGTTGCCGTACCCTTCGGAAAAACCGCAGCCAAACGCATTGATCATCGTCTTGATCTCGGCATTGGCGAGCACCTTGTCAATACTTGCTTTTTCCACATTTAAGATCTTTCCACGGATCGGTAAGATTGCCTGGAAATTACGGTCTCTGGCTGTCTTTGCCGAACCACCCGCAGAATCTCCCTCGACAATAAAGATCTCACATTTGGAAGCATCTCTGCTCTCGCAGTTTGCCAGTTTCCCGTTTGAATCAAAGGAGAATTTCTGTTTGGTCAAAAGATTGGTCTTTGCCTTTTCCTCGGTCTTACGGATCTTTGCCGCTTTTTCCGCACAGGAAATGACCGTCTTTAACGTCTCTAAGTTTTTATCGAAATAAAGCTGGATCTCGTCTCCGGTCACTTTTGCCGTGACACGGGAGGCATCCTGGTTGTCCAGTTTGGTCTTTGTCTGTCCCTCGAAACGCGGGTCCGGATGTTTGATAGAAACCACGGCTGTCATTCCGTTTCGTACATCCGCTCCGGTAAAGTTTGCATCCTTTTCCTTTAAGATACCAAGCTCTCTTGCGTAGGAGTTGATCACGGTGGTAAATACCGTCTTAAATCCGGTAATGTGGGTTCCACCCTCGGCATTAAAGATGTTATTGCAGAAGCCCAGGATATTTTCATGGAATTCGTTGGTATACTGGAACGCTGCCTCCACCGTGATGTTTTCCATCTCTCCCTTGAAATAGACCACATCATGTAATGTCTCGCTGCTCTTGTTTAAATCCTTGACGAAGCCCCGGATCCCCTCTTCCTCATGATATACGATATGCTCGACTTCCGCTCCGCGGCGGTCTTCGTAAATGATGGTCAGTGCCGGATTTAAGTATGCCGTCTCGTGCATACGGCTTTTAACTTCGTCTTCCTTGAACCGTGTCTTTTCAAAAATCTCCGGATCTGGAAGGAAATTTACTTTTGTTCCGGTCTTTTTGGTCTTTGCGATCTTTGGCAAAAGTCCGTCTACCAGTTCGACAACCGGGACTCCGCGCTCATACCTGTCATGGTGGACATAGCCATCCCGGCTGATCTCCACATCCATATAAGTGGATAACGCATTTACAACCGAAGAACCAACGCCGTGCAGTCCTCCACTTGTCTTATATGCAGAATCATCGAATTTTCCACCTGCATGCAGCGTGGTGTAAACGATACGCGCTGCGGATACTCCTTTGGCGTGCATTCCTACAGGAACACCTCGTCCGTTATCTTCCACCGTACAGGAACCGTCTGCCTCCAATGTCACATGGATCGTATCACAGGCACCTGCTAAGTGCTCGTCCACTGCGTTGTCCACGATCTCATAGATCAGATGGTTCAAACCTTTTCTTGAAACACTGCCAATATACATACCCGGACGTTTTCGTACTGCCTCAAGCCCCTCTAAAACTGCAATACTATGCTCATCATAAGATGCCTTGTTTGCCATAACTTACCGCTCCTCTGCTTTCTGATAATTCATATGTGCAAGGACCATCAGTGCAATCTTAAAAGTCATTGCATCATCAAACCGGCGGATATCAAGACCTATCATCTTTTCCAACCGCTCTAACCGGTATACTAACGTATTCCGGTGGACATATAACTGCCTTGCTGTCTCTGAAATATTAAGGTTATTTTCAAAGAATTTCTGGATCGTTGTGGAAGTCTCTTCGTTGAAGACATCCGGTATCTCGTCCCCAAATACCTCATGGATAAACATTTCGCATAAGCTCATCGGAAGCTGGTAGATCAGACGTCCGATGCCCAGATAACGATATGCGATCGTCTCACGCTCTGCATAGAAGATCCTGCCTACCTCAAGTGCCATCTTTGCTTCCTGATAGGAACGGGCGATGTCCTGTAAATTGTTCACACGGTTTCCATAGCCGACTCTTGCACGGATCATGACTTCAGTGTGCATATTATCCACGATCATATCGGCAAGGCTCTGTAAATCCTCGTCCTCTTTCATGTCACGCACATCTTTGATCAGTACGATGCTCTGCTCATCTACTTCGGTCACATAATCACGCATCTTGGTTGCAAACAGATTTTTTACAAGCTCTACCGCTGCACTGTCCTTTTTGCTGCCAACATCAATGACAAATACCACACGCTCTGCCTGTTCCACATGAAGCTTTTTCGCTTTGTTATACATGTCGACCACGAGCATATTGCCTAACAATATATTCTGCATAAAGTTGTTGCGGTCAAACTGTTCCATATAAGCCGCTGCCAGATTCCTGATCTGACAGACTGCCAGTCTGCCCACCATATACGCATCCTCTGCCTGTGATTTGGTCAAAAGGATGTATTCCAACTCTCCCTCTACCACTACCTTAAAGAAATGGCAGCCGGACAACATCTGGCTCTCTGCCATCGAATCTGCAAATGAAACGACTGCATCTTCTAAATCTTCTTCCATCGGAAAAGTTGCAGCAACTAATTTTCCTTTTTCGGTATAAAGCGCCATATCTGTTCTGGAAATCTCCTTGATCTCATCCAGCGCCGCCTGAATCTTATGATTGGAAATCATTTATTATACCCTTTCTCTTCACTGTCGGTAACACGAACAAAAACTGGGTACATAGCCTGCACCCAGTTTCTATTTATCCTGTTTTGTTTAATTTTACCGAATTAGTTGGTAATTGTCAATTCAGTTTCTTTATCAAATACATGAATCTTCTCAGGATCCAGAGCTAATTTGATGTGGTCTCCCATACGAGCAGTTGTTCTTGAGTCAACTTTTGCTGTCAGGCTTGCTCCACCTGCTTTGAAGTATAATAATACCTCAGAACCTAATAACTCATATCCTGTGATATCTGCCTCAAATGTGCAGTCTTTGTGAGCTTCGATCTCAATCTCGGAATCTCCGATATCCTCTGGTCTGATACCCATAACAACTGTTTTTCCGTTGCAGCCGGCGTCGATTAATTTCTTTGCTTTTGCTGGTGGTAAAACGATTGTTGTATTATCAAAGGTAAGAGTTACTTTCTCGCCTTCTACTTTGCATGTGGTATCGATGAAGTTCATCTGAGGAGATCCGATGAAACCTGCAACGAATAAGTTGTTCGGCTCGTTGTATAATTTCTGCGGAGAGTCAACCTGCATGATAACACCATCTTTTAATACAACGATTCTGGTACCTAATGTCATAGCCTCTGTCTGGTCATGTGTAACGTAGATGATGGTTGCTTTTAATCTGTTATGTAAAGAAGAGATCTCGGAACGCATCTGTACACGAAGTTTTGCATCCAGGTTGGATAACGGCTCATCCATAAGGAATACTTTAGGATTACGAACGATCGCACGACCCATAGCCACACGCTGTCTCTGACACCGGACAGAGCCTTTGGCTTACGATCTAACAGATGCTCAATATCGAGGATCTTAGCTGCCTCGTGAACGAGCTTGTCAACTTTCTCCTTTGGAGTCTTTCTTAACTTAAGACCAAATGCCATATTGTCA
>JBNMKU010000031.1:0-22098 GCA_050874505.1 Roseburia sp.
CTGCCTGATAGTTCGAAATTAAAAAGCCCTGACAACCCAGCACATCCCAGACACGCAGTGGGATGCCGGAACGGATGGACTTTGCGGTCATATTCAGGTTGATGCAGCTTTCATGGAAAACAAGCGGCATTTCGGTATGTGTTTTGACACGTCCGCGAAAATGCACCGGAAGGCTTGAAGCATTGCTGTTGGAATACAGATCCACAGAGAAATGAGAGCCAAGTGCGGTAAGCATTTCAACGCGTTCCAGTTCGGTGATCCTCGGGCCAAGGTAAAACTGCGCTAATGCGGCGCGGTAGTCTTTGCGTGAGCGTTCCGGGAACTGATAGAAGGTCGGTGTATGAGATACGATATCGTTTACCAGAGCCGGATCCAGTGCCTCTTCCAGAAAGAAATAGCCATATACTTTTTTCTGCGCCTGTAAAAGTCCCTCAATATAACCTTTGCTGTAAGTGGAGGGAAACTTTAACTCATAATAAGGGCACTTCTCGGAATAAAGAGAACCAATAAAAGAAACGTCGGAAGTAAAAGACGATTTCTGCTGCGCTGATGCCTGTGACAGAACACGATCCCAGCGATTGACGTTCGTTGCAAGTGGAATGTGGAAAATGCAGTCTGGATTTGACGGGGCAAATTCTTCATAGAGTGCCCGGTCGAACAGAAAAATACGGTTGCACGGATTTTTGATCGCATCCGAATAGAGCTCTAATACAGGGCTGTCCACGATCAGGCATAGGTAAGGAATGTGATAGATGTTACAACATTCGGATATGGCAGGGTAAAAATTGATGGTAAAGACAAACTGATAGTCCCTTTTGGAAAGAGCCTGGTTGATCAGCTGTATCTGCTCTTTTCCAGTCAGGGACTTGTTTTTAATTTCTTCTGAAATGGAGTCCACATGAAAGCCTAATTCCTCAAATCCTTCCATGATATCCGGTTCACAAATGCTGCCATATTGATAAAATAGTATATTCATGTGCTGCTCCTGTTTAGTGTTTGCGGTATTTCAGTTTCTCGCGCTGTACCTGTTCGATCGGAAGGATTTCTTCGGATTTGTAGGTTAAAGAGTCATAGACAGCGTTTAAGTTACGAACCAGTTTACGCACGCCATCCGGCTCTAACGATGCGGCATGATCGGTGCCTTTCCAGGTACGGTCTAACGTATAATGACGTTCAATCACGCTTGCGCCTAGGGTGTAAGCGGCAACATCAACGGCAATACCGAGATGATGACCGGAGAAGCCGATCTTTTTCACGCGGGAGCCGTAGCTTTTTTTCATGCGCTCGATCTCTAACAGACAGATATCAGAGAATGGTACCGGATAACCGGAGGTGCAGTTGAAAAGCACAAGATCTTTTGCACGTCCGTTGTTTTCAAACAGTGTCACGATCTGTTCCTCTTCCGCATGTGTTGTCATTCCGAAGGATAACTGGATCTCGCCCTGATAGTTGTCACAGAGCCACTGCAGCATTTCGAAATGTGTATTGCATGCAGATGGGATCTTGATGAATTTTGGTTTCAAAGAGGCGATCTCCTTTGCGGAAGTCATATCCCAGACGGATGTGGAATAGGTTATGCCGGCTTCTTCACACCATTCTTTTAACTGGGCGTGCTGGTCGACAGTGAACTCTAAAAACTCCCGATGGGCACCATAGGTGTCGCCGTAGGCATTACAGGGGTTTGGATGCGGTGCGTTGTACTGCTCCGGGGTCAGAAGTTCTTTCGGGCAGCGTTTCTGAAATTTGATCGCATCCGCATGGCAGAACATGGCTGCAACATTGATCAGTTCTTTGGCAATCTCCATGTCGCCTTTGTGGTTGCATCCTGCTTCTGCGATAATATATGGTTTTTCATAATGTGTCATGATTAAAAATCCTCCATCTATAGAGTGATATCTAATTATATATCGGAAAATTGCCGATAAAAATTAATATAAGAGAGAGGAATAATAGCAGCGGTATATGAAAGAATATCTGTGGTTGTGCCGGGGAGAAGAAGTTCCTGTGACACAACAGACGATTAAACTGGCATTGGAGAAAAAAGGCATACGGGCGGCATGTCTGTGGGAGCAGGACGAGAGCAGGGAACTTGGCATGGAAGAGCTGCTGTTGGATGAGCGTTTCGTAGCAAATGGCATTTTGCTTGAAAAAGAACTTTTGTCTGAGGCAGGTGGGAAAAATACAAGACTTCCGTCCAAAAGAGAATACGAACTGGCTCTTCGCGTGGCAGAGCGTGAAACGGTGTATCTGCTTCCGGTCTCTTTACTGGCAGGAGAGACAGAAAAAGCGGGGGCAGAAGACGGAGAAAATGGAGTGCAGGATATCTGGGGCGAATTTTGTACCGATGCCTACATTGCCGGAAGATATCGTGAATTTTTGCAGGAGAGAGGGCTGTTTGAGGCAGTCGTAGAGGCAGTTTTGTCCGAGGGGCTTGCAGTGGAGAGCGCGCCGAAAGTAGAGGCTTTTTTACAGCAGATGATCGCGCGGACGGAAGCGTATTTTTATTACTACGATGCGACACAGCCGATCCTGATTTACCTTGGGGACAGTTGCTGCTATAACATATTAAATGTTCTGGCAAACGAACTGGCAAAGGCGTTGCATGCGAAGGGAAATGCTATCCGGTTTTATGATGTTGCAGCGGAGGATGTGCAGGGACTTTCGAGGCTGCTTGGTGAGAGATATAAGGCATCCATCGGATTTCAGGCATGGATTTTTTCGGTACAGCGAAAAGATGGGGAAAGCTATTTTCAGGATCTGATCGGGGGACCAAAATATAATTTTGTACTGGATCATCCCATCTGGATGCAAAAACAGCTGCAGTGTGCGCCGAAACGTTATTACATTCTCACGCATGACAGAAATTATCAGGCGTTTATCCGAAAATATGACAAAGGCGTTGCAGATGCGTATTTACTGCCACCGGGGGGCAGGCGGATGGCAGAGAGCTGTGACGATGGCGAACGGATCTATGATGTGGCATTCCTGGGAACTTATACAGATTATCGGAATAAACTTGCCGCGATAATGAGTAGTACGCGGGAAATAAAGCTTCTGGCGGCACGGTTTTTATTTGTTATGAGAAAAAATCCGGAGATCACAGCGGAACTGGCATTTCAAAAAACACTGGATCATTATAAGATAACGCTGGATCAGGAGGCGTTTCTGGAACGGTTTGGAGAGTTTAAAGAAGTGATCCAGTGTATCATGTTTTATTACCGCGAAAAGGTGGTAGAAACGATCCTGCAGGCAGGGATAAAACTGCATGTATTTGGAGATACATGGAAGAACAGCCCGTTTGCACAAAATCCTCTGCTCTGTATGCACGAAGCGGTCTTTGGCGACGAGGCGGCAGCGGTGCTGCAAAAGACAAAGCTGTCTTTAAATGTGATGGCATGGCATAAGGATGGGTTTACGGAGCGGATCGCAGACAGTATGCTTGCCGGAGCCGTAGTTGTCAGTGATAACAGCAGTCAGCTGGAAGAATTTTACAGAGACGAAACGGTAAGGTTTGAGTTACGGGAGTTAGAAAAATTACCTGGGCTGTTAAATGGACTGCTTGCGGATGAAATGAAACGCTTAGAGATCGCAAAAGCGGCAAAAAATAAGGCAGGTGCGATGACAAGCTGGGAAGTGCGTGCAGAGCAGTTAATACAAATAATTGAGGAAGAGAGCAGAAACCGATGAAAATATTGTTCTATCAGTGGCATTCCTTTATGAATGAAGGGGTGGAACGTGCATGGAAACAGTTAGGAATAGAATATGATACCCTATTTTACCAGCAGAGTGACTGGGAAGTGGATGATGGGATCGTGGATCTTCTGGAAAAGAAGGTAAAACAGAAAAAATATGATATGGTGTTTTCCATTAACTATGCACCATTGGTGTCTATGGTGTGCGAGAGGGAACAGGTTCGTTATGTATCTTGGGTGTATGATGCGCCGATCCATATCCGCAATATCGAAACGATGAAAAACTCCTGTAACCGGATCTTCTTTTTTGACCGGATCCAGGCGGAGGAATATAAAAAACAGGGGATTGCAGCTTATCATATGCCGCTTGCAGCAGATGTTGAGACGTTTTCGCGTTATATGGCAAAGCGCGATGATCAGACGGATATATCTCTGGTCGGAAAACTCTATCAGACCGAGTATCAGTATTATATGGGGCCGCTAAATACTTATCAGAGAGGATATCTTGATGGCATCCTTCAGGCGCAGATGAAGGTGTATGGCGGATATTTTCTGGGAGATCTGCTGGATGATACACTTTTGCAGGAATTAAATGCGTGTTATCAAAAAGCATCCAATGGAGAGGTGTCTGTTACAAAAGCGGAGCTGGAATATATGATGGCGTGCGAGATCACAGGCAGGGAACGGTATCTGGCACTGGCATTGCTGTCCAGTCATCATGCAGTCCGACTGTATTCCACCGATAAGGATGCCCGCCTCGACAAAGTAGAATATATGGGATATGCAGATTACTATAAGCAGATGCCGGAAATCTTTAAATCCAGCAGGATAAATCTGAATATTTCACTGAAGATCATTCAGAGTGGGATCCCGTTAAGGGTGTTTGATGTATTAGGATGTGGCGGTTTTCTGCTGACAAATTTTCAGGCAGAGATGCCGGAGTATTTTACGCTCGGGGATGATTTCGTCATTTATGAAAGTATCGAAGATCTGTATGCAAAAGCAGATTTTTATCTGCGAAATGAAAGCGAGCGGAACCGTATTGCACGTCATGGGTTTGAAACGGTTCAGAAATACTATACGTTCCGCCAGCAGATTGAAAAAATCATTCAGGCAGCAGAGTAAAAGAAAAATGAGGGAATTACCCCTCATTTTTTTGTGCACTGGATTTCTCTAAAATATGTATAAATTCTTTTGCCCGGCTGTCCCAGGTGTGGTCTGTAAGGGCATTTTGATAGCCGTTCTGTGCGATCCGGGAGAGCTGTGCCGGGTCAGAGAGCGCAGAACGTACAAGTTCTGGCAGGGCAGAAAGCTGATCCAAGTCATAGAGCAGCACATCCTTTCCATCGGAAAAATGCTCTTCCATATAAGGATTGCGCTCTGTGAGGACTGCCGCTTTTTGAAGCATGGCATTTAAAATACGTTCGGTAATGGCATCTTTGTGCCAGGTCATCGTATTTAGCGCGATCTTAGACTGTTGCCAGATGGAAAGACATTCGCTCGTGGAGAGGTCTTTGTTATGCCAGAGAAAATTTGGATCTTTGCGGAGCGGGCAGGTGCTCCAGCTTGTGCCAAACACATGCACCGGAATACCGGCATCCAGAAGGGTTTTCAACACCTTCATGCGGTAATAGGTGGACAGATAGACCGGAAGATCCCGGAATTTGTGGAAAAGTTCTGTAAATTCATTCCAGGAAAGCTGCATGTGGTAGTGGTCTAGTGCCAGAGACAGCGCACGCTCTGCCGGCAGGGATGGAGTTTTTTTCATGATGAGCCAGAAACGGTTGGCGAGGAAACGTTCTTTCCGGTCAAATTCAGAAAAAAGTTCCAGCACAAAAGAAAAATTATCAAAGTAGCTTCCGATAAAGGTCACATCATAAATACGTTCCTGTGGTTCAAACGAGGTACGTATGCCTCCCGGTGGAAAAAAGATGGCATCGACCGGGTAAGTCTTTCTGGCGTAGGCGGCGTAATTGCGGTCTACGGTCAGGAGCGTAAGCTGTTTTGGAACATCTTTCAGATGATTTTCGAATCTGGACGGATGGTCAAAAAGGAAATTATATTTTGGACCCGAAATTTTGTCATGTAAAAATCCCATGCCGTTATTCAGTTTCACGGAAAACATATAGCTCTGGACACCGATGACCGCCTGATAGTGTCTGCCGATGAGGCGGTAGGATTCGGTAAAATCTTCGGAGGACAGATCAAAATATTCTACGAGATAGCCAAGCCTGTGAAGTGCCGCGCCAAACTGTCTGGCAAATACGGTCAGGATCTGGTAGCAGACACTGTCTCCGGTGTAGATTAAAAACGGCTGGCTTCCGGCATAGAGATACTGGTAGGCGGGTGCTTCAGACAGCATATCCGAAAGATACGAGACCAGTTCTTCCTGCTTCTTAATGGACTGGGCAAGCTCTAACAGGCTGCTGACAGCCGCATCAAAATAGTCCTGTTGCTGCAGGATCTGTTTGTAGCGGGAGACGATATAACAATCCGCTTTTAAGGAATCAAACGTGACCGGTTCGGGTGCGGAAGAAAGTACACTGTATTGCTCCAGGTCAGCCGGTGCATCCGCAGTAAGAATGACCGGATACTCTGTGGCAAGGCGCAGCAGCAGTTCATAGACCTGCTTGCACGGCAGGCGGTGATTTCGGGTGCTTACTGTTTCAAAACATGCCGTTGGGATATAGATCGTGCTGTCATAAAGCAGCGTTTCGTCCAGAAGGATGTCTAAAAATTGCAAAGACACGGACTCGTTATAAGTTGGATTGCAAATGGTAATGTGCAGGTCATGCTCAGTCATAAAATCTATCCTTTATCAAAAATATCGGTGTTTTAAAGTCCTGCGGTTTCGAGCATGGTGCGTACCCGGTGCAGGTAAGTGTGTTGTTCAGCGACTTTGCAAAAGCCATTTTCGGCAATGTCTTTCCGTTCCTTTTCATGTGACAGGTAATATTCGATCTTGGTTAAAAGGTCTTCTGTTCCATCGAAGAAATCAAAGTCCTCACCCGGCACAAAGAAATCAAAGAAATCTTCCTGATAATTGCTCAGCAAAAATCCTCCGGCTCCGAGGATGTCCCATGCGCGCAGCGGCATACCGGAACGGATGCTGCGGAGCGTAATGTTGAGGTTGATCTTGCTGTTTTTGAATACATGTGGCATCACCTCATAATAATCGACAGCTCCCATATTCTGGATGGAAGGAAGTGTCGGGGTTGGATTATGCGTGTATAATTTGGTGTCAAAACGCTCGGACACGGCTTTTAGCAGGTTCTGCCGCTCGATCGACGTGATCTTTCGTGCAAGAAAATAATTGGCATAGACATAGGCATCCGATTCGGTGCCACCCGGCTGCGTGTGGTATTCCAGAGATTTTTTCATGGAGGCGATAATGTCAGGGGTTAAAAGCTCTTCGATAAAGAAGTAGCCATTTACCTTCATCTGGGCATCCATAATGGCATTGATGTACCCTTTGGTATAGTCATCCAGATCTGTCATACGGTCTAAAAAGTTATGGGACTCGTTATAGAGTGCACCGACAAAAGAGACATCGCTGGATAAAATAGAACGCTTGTTGGCAGAAAGCTGCATGGCACCCAAGCGCGCGGTATTTGCGCACAGAGGCAGATAATATACGGTCGTGATCCCCTCTCTGGCAAAATCAAGGTAAAGGGCTTTGTCAAAGAGAAAGATATAGTTACACGGATTGATCAGGGTATAAGAATACAGAGAAACCAACGGACTGTCATACACAAAGGACAGATATTTTAAGTGATTGCGGTTGCAGCCGTTTGAGATGGATGGATAGTAGTTGAGCGAGAAAACAAAATCATAGCAGTCTTGTGAGACAAAGTCGTCGAAAGCGTCATCAAATTCTTTACAACAATATTCGTGCAGTTTTTCATGGTTAAAAAGCTGAACTGTAAATCCCAGTTGCTCAAATGCGTCAATCAGATCTAATTTTCCGAAAGAAGGTGAATCAAGGAAGAGTAATTTCATGATCAATTCTCCAATTATCTTTACTAGTTTTTGATTTTATATAATATTAATATGGTCAATGTTTCGACAGAACTCATCAATAGTTCCCGAAAACCCGGCTTTTTCCAGTTTGGCTTTTAATTCATTTTCACTGTTTTTATAGAATGGATAGCCATGTGGAAAATTGGGTACGGGTGTCATATAGGAGATATACTCTAATGTAAGGATCTCGTCATAATGTTTGGGAATCGCAATTTCGATATTCTCAAAGGGAACCAGTATTGTTTCGTCGAACCATTCTTTTTTAAAACGGTAGCGTGGATGTAAAAGCCAGAGTGGATAGTTTGTGATCTCACTGGCTTCATCCTTTGTATAAAGCGAGCAAACGGCATCGATTAAACGCCAGATCTGCGTTTGAATGCCGGGAGTATCAGATGGTGGAAGTTTAACATTGCAGAGCGTGGAAAAATTCTGCAGACGGGAAGGTAATTCGCCTGTTTGTTTTAATTCATTCCAGCAACGAAGAAGCTGGATGCCCGAATTTAAAAGGGTAAGCTGAAGCTGTGCGGCATCTTCGTCCTGAGGAATATAGTCCAGTGGAAAGATATCGATGCCGATGCGGGGATAAGGAAATCCGTGAAAATGCTGCATATAGGATTTGAGATCCCAGCAGGTTTCGTCTGCAATCACGCGCACGATCGGAACATATGCCGCATCCTGTAAACGTTTGGTATCGGCATACATACCTGCCATTGCAAAGCCGTATGGAAGTTCCTTTGGAAGCAGTTGGATCAGGCGGTTGTAATCTTCCCGCTTCAGACTAATGTCAATGTCATCATCCCATGGAATATATCCTTTATGCCGTACTGCGCCCAAGAGAGTTCCCCAGTCGGCAAAGTATTGCAGATGATGGGCATTGCATATGTTAATAACAATTTGTAATATTTCAAGCTGCGCTGCCCAGGCACGCTTCATCATCTCAGGCACCATAAAATCACAGCGCAGCTCGTTTTCAAAGTAATGATCTGGAAAATTCATCTTAAAGTTTCCTTTCGTTTAATTCCACATAGTACAGCGGGTGTAGCGGGAAGCAGTTACCTGTTTGGAAAGAAAGTCGGGAACGTCTTCGGTCGGAATGAAATTTGTTCCCTGTGTAAAATATTCAATGGCATCGACGATATCCTTACAACAGTTTCCGGCATTACTGAAAGTGCGCCAGCCACGTTTTATGTAGTCCTCACATGGGATTTCATGTGAGATAACAGCGTCTACGGTGTCACGGAGTTCGGCTTTATGACATTTGATAACATAGTCCATTGGAACGCTTGCTTTGCGGCTTGGAGTTTTGTCAGGGATCAACCAGTCAGTCACAGCGATACTTGGCTTGTTAAGAAGGATTGCCTCTGCCATGACACTTGACTCATCAGAGACCAGAAGATCACAGAGAGCGATCGCGGTCATAATGCTCTCTTCCTGCTCGATATAATAGACATTGTCATAATGATGTTCGTGCAGTTTACGCATTTCCTCGACGTTTGCCTGAATCTCAGGAAGAAAATTCCAACATGCCTGTTTGATGATCAGGTTGACTTTCAGAGAGGACAGTGCCTGTATAAAATCATCTTCTTTGCCGTCGTTTTCCCAGGAAGGGGCATAGAGGATCGTGTAGTCATATTTCAGCCCGAGTTCGCGGCGCAGCCTGGATGCACGTTCCTGCAATTCCTTACCATGTATCGTATCACTCTTTGGATAACCCAGCTCATAGACACCACGGCGTGGATGGGTGTAGTAAAAACAACTGCAATCCGTCCAACGTTCTGCCCAGGATTTACCCGGAAGGATACCAATGTCAAAATTATTCCAACGTTCTACTTCCCAGAGGTTTGGCCAGGAGTCGCTTCCCTGCGCCATATCATGCAACAGGATAACAGAAAACTTTGAGTTCTCAGGATGGCAGATGTGCTGTGAATAGATGCCGATCTCTGCTTTTGCATACCGATCTTTTGTAAAATGTACCTGGAAACCACGGCGCCTGGCTTCTTCAGCAATGGGTTTAATATTGAAAAACTCTCCACCACGTGTACCTGAAATAAAAGTAATGTCACGGGCGAGTGGCTTTTTCAGTGGTGCAGCAGATATCTGCACTGGTATATTGCAGGAAAGCTGTCCGCTGTCAGATAGAAATTGGATGTATTGCTCGTAGTGTGTCTGGGCTTCAGAGGTATCATGATAGTTTTCCAGAAACGTCGAAAAGTAAGGTGTATGCAGATAGCCGATACATGCTGGAAGTAATAACTGGTACACAAGTGACATAGCACAGATATCAGGTGTTACATGAGCGTCAGACAAAAGGAGTCCCTGTGCGTATGCGACAGATAATACCAGTGTTGATGGGGTGCCATACAGATTGACATTTGCATCGATGGAGTATTCCAAAAGAAGCTTTCCATCAAGAATTTTATTCTCCAGAGTATCTTCATAAGCGTAATCGGGATGTGCAATGATCTCGCCGTTGCTATCTATGTGGTTGCGCGTGCAGACAACGGCATTTAATGTCGGTATCTGCTCGAGATGACGGATCATGGATGCAATCCTTGATGCCTCATAGCGTTGGTTCTCTTCCAGAAAGCATAAATATTTGCTGCTACATGTTTTAAGGTAAGTCGTGAGGTCATTGATATAATCTTTGCCGACAAAATCGATGATTTCAAGATTCTTATAGGGCTCTACTGCAAGATAATCCTCTAACGTAGAGGTGCTGACATCAAGACAGATAAGAGAAACCCTGGGTCCGTTATCATTAAGGAGTGACAGTGTGCAGGAATTAAAGAATTCATCCACTCCGAAAGAGTTGCTGTAAATATTCAGACATTCGCGGGCAGTCTGAAAATTCTGATTTTCAATGCAGGTGGAGATGAGCTGCATCATCTCTTCTTTTGGTGTTTGCATAGTGTATGACCTCCGATGTGTTATCTGCTAATAGTATAAAAGATTTTAAAAAGATTCGCAATGAAAAGCGGTATGGAATTGCAGGTATATATATGCGAGAAAATTTACTCCCGGACTAATATTTGTTTCTGAAATGTCGATATAAAAGATAGCTTATTTTTTGCCATAATGCATAGGGAGAACTATGAAAAAAATACTTATTCTGTCAGATATACATGGAAATTTATCAGCATTGGATCAGGTTCTGAAAAAAGAAAAACTCACAGAATTTTCAGGCATTATTCTGTTGGGGGATCTGATCGATTATGGCCCAAGGTCCAACGAAATTATTGAAAGGATAAGAGAGATACCCGATGAACAGGTACTCGTAAATATATGGGGAAATCATGAACACGCGATCATGAATGAGAATTATGAACGTTTTTCCAGCGAACGTGGAAGGCAGTGTGCAGCACATACCCGGAAAAATCTTACCGATAAGACGATCACATATTTAAATGACCATATGGAAAAATCTGGAAAATATGAGTTTGAATTGTCTGGTAAGCAGTGTCTTGCGGTACATGGATCCATGGAGGATCATTACTGGAAGAGTATTTCCCATGAGGAGTCGGGGGAAGTATATTCCAAGTATGATATGGTTTTTTCGGGACATTCACACATCCCTCATTTTTTTGAACATTTTTATTCCTGTGATAACGCACAATATCGGAATAAAAAGAAAACAGTGTTTATTAATCCAGGCTCAGTCGGGCAATCAAGAGATCATGATCCGAATGCGCATTATGGAGTTTTAGAGTTGGAGACCATGTCGATACAGCTAAAAACAGCAGAGTATGATATTGCATATGAAATGAGCCTGTTTTCAGATGAGGTTGATCCATTTTACAGAGAAAGATTAGGAATAGGAGTTTAGCGATGAAAAAAGTATATTTATGTATGTCAACAGATATTATCCAGACGGGGCATATCAATGTAATTGAAAAGGCAGCGGAGCTGGGCGAAGTGACCGTTGGTGTTCTGTGCGATGAATGTGTGGCAATGTATGAGAAATATCCGATTCTGCCGTTAGAGGAGAGAATGAAGATTATCCGCAATATTAAAGGAGTTTCCCATGTTGTGGTACAGGATGATATCTATTACGATAAGATATTAAAAGAGATGAAACCGGACATTGTAGTTCATGGAGATAACTGGAAGAAAGGTTATCAGAAGGATGTAAGAGAACGTGTAATCAAGATGCTTGCCGAGTGGGGCGGAGAATTGGTGGAAATCCCTTACTATAAGAGTCCGAACCTGAACCTTTTTGAACGGGCGATGATGGAATGCAGAGGAGTACCAGAGGTGCGTCGCCAGATATTGCGTCGCCAGATCGCAAGTGGCGAGATCGTAAAAGTGATGGTCGCATATGACGGACTGAGTGCCCTTCTTGTGGAGAAGACCTCTATTGAGAAGGATGGGGAGAAACGTCAGTTTGATGCAATCTGGGTATCCAGTCTGTGTGATTCCACAGCGAAAGGAAAACCGGACATTGAACTTGTGGATCTGACATCCAGGGTCAGCTCACTGAATGATATGATGGAAGTAACGACAAAGCCGATCATATTTGATGCAGATACGGGTGGACTGATCGAGCATTTTGTTTATAATATCAAGACATTGGAGCGAATTGGTGTATCGGCGGTCATCATTGAGGACAAGATCGGTCTGAAACGTAATTCTTTATTTGGAAATGATGTGGAACAGCATCAGGACAGCATTGAGCATTTCTGTATGAAAATACGGGAAGGAAAGAAAGCACTGACATCCAGCACATTTATGTTGATCGCAAGGATCGAGAGCCTGATTCTTGAACAGGGAGTGGAAGATGCGTTAGAAAGAGCGAGAGCTTATGTGGCAGCAGGTGCAGATGGAATCATGATCCATTCAAGGGCAGAGACACCGGATGAGATCTTTGCGTTTGTGGATGCTTTCCGGGCAGAGGACAAAGATACAGCGATCGTGGTAGTGCCAACAACTTTCAACAAGGTGCGTGAGGACGAATTTAAGGCACATGGGGTCAATATTGTAATTTATGCGAACCACATGTTGCGCGCAGCATTCCCGGCAATGAAAAAGGTAGTAACATCGGTGTTAGAAAACGAAAGATGTTATGAGGCAAGTCAGGATTGCATGTCAATTAAGGAGATTTTGTCTTTGGTTCCGATGGAATAACAGATACAGGATAAGAGGGAAACAGCATGAAAAATTTATATGTGATCAGCGGAATGACCGGGATGACCGGAAACGAGCTTGCGCGACAGATTGTAAAACGTGGAGATGATGTGATCGGGTTTGACAATTTTTTTGCATCGTCAATCGAAACGATCAAAGATATAGAGGATTCAGAGCATCTGACCTTTTTTGAAGGCGATGTGAATGATGATGCGCAGATGCGTGAATTGGAGCAGAAAGTATCTGGTATGCGCAAAAACTATACAAAGATAATTTATATCAACTGCGCAGCAGTGGTACACACGGAACATTTTTATCATGTAGATCGAACATTTGAGACGAATGTACTCGGAATGAAGAAGTTTCTGGAGCAGGCAATCCGTGTAGGTGCGGACAGTTATATCAACTGCTCGACATCGGAGGTCTACTCTATGCAGTCCTGGAAAGAAGGCGGAGTAAGAGAGGATGACTTTCTGGTGCTTGCGACAGCGGAACACAGCCAGAGAACCAGTTACGCTACAGGTAAGCTTATGACAGAATTTTTCATGAAGGATGCCGTAGACAAGGGATTGATCGCAGGATGTTCTCTTAGATTTGCAAATGTTTACAGCAGGAATGAACTTTTGGCAAAACATGTGATCCCACATGTGATCACCAGTCTGATGAAGGATGGTAAGGTTACGTTGCTGGAAAATTCAAAGGTAAACAGACGTACTTTCTTGCATAATATCGATAGCTGTGCAGCAGTGCTTGCAGTGGCAGATACGGAAGCAGCATTAGATGGTACGGTCTATAATGTGGCTACGGAGCAGGAAGTATCCATGATCGAATTGGTGGAGCTGTGCGGTAAGGCAATCGGTATTGAAAAGCCGGAGATCACGTTTGAGGGATATCGAGAATCTGATCCACAAAGGCGTGTGCTTTCGGTACAGAAGCTTACAGAACGTACCGGATGGAAACCAAGTATTACATTGGAGCAGGGAATTAAGATGTGCGTAGATTATAGAAGACAAATGGAAGGCAGATAGATGAAGATTGCGATTGTTGCGGTGGCAGGAATATCAAGTCGTTTTAACCAGAATGAAGAGGAAGCCGTTTTAAAGGGAATATACACGACAACAGATGATCGGAAGACATTGTTATATTCTATTTTACGAAAATGTGTGGGCTTTGATAAAGTAGTACTGGTGGGAGGCTATCAGTATGAAAAGCTGGAAGCTTATATAGAGGCACATAAAGAAGAGTTCCCTTTTTTGATACAGCTTGTGTATAACCGGCATTACAGCGATCTGGGAACCGGTTATACATTAAAGGTCGGATTAGAGGAATGTCTAAAGGAGCAGACCTGTTCTGAAATTGTACTGATCGAGGGGGATCTGTTCTTTGATGAGGCGTCCTTTGAACGGGTAAAAGCTTCTGACCGAAGCGTTGCAACGTACAATCAAAAAGTGATCTACAGTAATAAAGCGGTCATTGCTTATGTCGATCTGCAGAAAAGGTTGCGGTATGTTTTTAGTACAAGCCATGATGCGGTGCAGATCCCGGAGCCGTTTCTGGAAATTTATAATTCCGGACAGATATGGAAATTTGCGGATATTGACATTGCCAGAAAGCTGATGGGGGAACTTCCACAGGAAGCATGGGAGGGAACGAACCTGCGATTTGTCGAGGCATATTTTGGACAGATCGAAGAAGAAAAACGTCAGATGCTTCCGCTAAATATATGGGAGAATTGTAATACCAGAGACGATTATCTGGAATATGCTTCGCAGTTATAGGGAGAGATGACATGAAAGCCGAAGAGACAAAGCGAAAGGTCGCGTTTTTCCCATACAAGATCTCTATGTGGGATTCGCTGGAAAGCATATGGAAGGCTGCTTTAAAGGATGAGCGGTGCGAGTGTCAGCTGGTACCGATTCCATATTACACCAAAAACGGGGCAGGCGAAATAGAAGCAGAGCACTATGAAGGGGATAAGTTTCCGGCAGAGGCACTGGATTACAGAACTTATTTCGTAGAACAGGAAAAGCCGGATATTATGTATATCCATAATCCATATGATCAGTATAATAAAGTTACGATGGTGGATCCGCGTTTCTTTTCCACGGAGCTAAAAAAATCGGGGGGAAGTCTTGTGTATGTGCCATATTATATGGCAGGACGCTGTACAAAATATGAAAATATGTTAGCCTCATGCGGAAATATGGGGGCAGTGTATAGCGATTATATTATTGTTCAGTGTGAGAATTTAAAAAAAGCGTTTGAGTTTTGCGGATTTCCAGAACACAGACTACTGGTATTGGGAAGTCCGAAAATAGATGCAATCTATCAGATAGAAAAGAAAACATATGACGTGATAGAGAAATGGAAGAGCGTGATACAAAACAGAAAGGTTATCCTGCTCAATACGAGCATATCTACCTGTATACAGAGCGATGGTTGGTTAGAGCAGATCAGAGAGTTTATAGAGCCAGTTTTACAGAATGAAAGGTTAGCCCTGATCTGGCGTCCACACCCATTGCTTTTGGATACGATCCGGGCAATGTTAAAAGAAGGAAACCAATATGGAACGTTGCTGGAATATATTTCGAATGCTCCGAATGCGATCATTGATGACAGTGATACTGCTGAGGCAGCAATAAAGGTTTCAGATGCAATGATCAGTGATTACAGCTCCCTGGTAATGCAGTATACGTTTACCGGGAAACCGACGTATCTGCTTGCCGGAAAGAATGTGGCAGAAAATGATCATATATTTTGCGATTATTTTGCCAATTATTTCAGGGAAGATGGCTGTAGTCTTGAGGATTTTCTTGCTATGGTTCAGAAAGGGGAAGATCCATTGCGGGAGGAGCGGCTTCGACGTGCCAAAGCGTCGGTGGTAAATGCAGATGGCAGCTGTGGAGAAAGCGTGCATCAGGTTGTATATGAAAAAGTTTGCAGGAGGATGGAATAATGAAAAAGTTAGAAGAACGGTTACAAACCATCAGAAAACATGTAGAGAAAAATGAAATAACAGTCATGATCTTAGGATTGGGCAGCGTGGGAACGTATCTTTTAGATTTTCTTGTGAGCAGAAACGATGAAGCAATGAAAATTGTTGTAGTCGGAAGAAATAAGGAGAAGATGGAGAACAACGTAAACATTGTCAGAGTCAGTGCGTTGATCCGACATGTAAACCGCTCACAGATCGTGATGGAAAGCGGAGTAGATTTTGATAATGTGGAGCAGATCGCAGATTGCATCAAAAAATATCAGCCGGACTTTATTGTCAATTCAAGCCGTGTTTACTCTGGATTGAAATATGGCACCATCTCATGGAAAAATCTGCGTGCCTATGGTATCTGGTCACCATTGGCGATCAAATATATCCGAAATATCATGGAGGCATGCGAGTTGGCAGATTTAAACGGAATTGTCATTAATACCTCCTATTCCGATGCAGTGATCCCATGGTTGAGATCAGCAGGAAAACCATATCCGGATTTCGGAAGCGGCAATATGAATCACCTAGTGCCACGTATCAAATATGCAGTTGCCGAGATGGAGAAGATTGAAGATTTCTGGAATGTGGATGTGATGTTTGCAACTGCACATTTTCACGATGTTGTCATCAGTAAAGAAGGACAGACAGAGGGTGTAAAGCAGCTATTAAAGGTATATTATCAGGGCAGGGAACTCGATATAGATCAGGATGAGATATTCCGCAGATGTAAAATTGCGATGCCGACGGATGAAAAACGAAATATGATGAATGCTTCCAGCAATTATGATATTATCACATCGATCATTGATGCAGTCAGAGAGGGCGGTAGCCGGAAAATATTTTCACCGGGCGTATTCGGAGAGATCGGTGGCTATCCGGTACGGATCGATGCAACCGGAGATGAGCTTGCAGCATATATTGATACATCTGTGTTTTCACTTGAAGAGATGCGCGAGGCAAACCGCAGATCGATCGCACTGGATGGCGTAGAAAACGTAGAGAACGGAAAGCTGATCTATACAGATGCATTAGTACAAAAGGTAGCAGATGCATTTGATGTGGAACTTCCGAAGACGGTAAATTTTGAAGAAATTGACACAGTGGCAAAATACATTATTGATAATATTATTATTCCACAGTTAAATAAAAAGTAAGAAGGTGCTTGCTGTATGAGAGTAGAGGCGTTTGTAGAAGCAATAAAAGGATTGGGAATTACAACGATTGCAGGAGTGCCGGATTCTGCCCTGCAACCGTTCTGCAACTATCTGAATAAAGCAGATCACGGATTTGACCATTATGTCCCGGCGAATGAGGGAGCTGCAGTAGGACTTGCTATTGGAAATTACCTGTCGACGGGAAAGCCGGCATGTGTTTATATGCAGAACAGTGGGATCGGAAATATTGTAAATCCGGTAACATCGCTTGCAAATCAGGCAGTTTATGATATCCCGATTCTATTTGTCGTAGGATGGAGAGGAGAACCGGGAAAGAAAGACGAACCACAGCATCGGTTTATGGGAGAGATTACGAGAAGTATTCTGGATGTCCTTGAGATTCCGAATGTAGTGCTTTCAGCAGATATGACTGAGGAAGAGATCACGCAGATATTTGAGGAGGCAGGAAGTGCACTTTTGGAACATAAACAGTTTGCCATTGTTGTAAAAAGAGATGCATTAGAGACCGATGACAAAATTGCGTATGAAAATTCGTTTACGTTATGCAGGGAAGAGGCTATTTCTGAGATTATAAAAAGTGTTTCTCCTGATGACGTCATTGTATCCACAACAGGAAAAATTTCCAGAGAGGTTTATGAGCAGTGCGATAAGATCAGAGGACATCATAAGCAGGCATTTCTGACGGTAGGCGGTATGGGACATGCGGGCATGATCGCTTTTGGTATAGCACAGCAGGCAAAAGAAAAAAAGGTATACTGTATCGAGGGTGATGGAGCAGTCCTCATGCATATGGGTGCACTTGCCTTCCTGGCAAAACAGGCACCGGAAAATTTTGTTCATATTTGTCTGAACAATGATGCACATGAATCGGTGGGAGGTATGCCTACAGGTGCGGTAGGCAAAGAATTTTATAAAGTGGCAGGAGAATGTGGTTACCAATACGCAGCATGTGTAGATTCTGTAGAAGATTTACAGAAAGAATTACAGAAGATAAAAGAAAAAAAACTTCCGGCATTTCTGGAGGTAAAGGTAAAGCTTGGAGCAAGAGCTGATCTGGGAAGACCAAAAGAGAGTGCGGTGGAAAATAAAGAGCAGTTTATGGGGTATCATTTTCACGAATAAACGAAAAGATAAGGAGTCAGGCATATGGCAGAATTTCCAGAATCGTATTTTAAGGGAGAAGAAAAAGAAGGGTTTTATGTAGAAGAGATGATGAAACGGGCGTGGGCGGCGCAAATAGAGGTGCTTGAACTCATAGATCGTATTTGCAAAGAATATGAGATACCGTATTTTGCCGACTGGGGAACTTTGCTTGGAACAATCCGGCATAAAGGCTTTATTCCGTGGGATGATGACATTGATATTGTAATGAAAAGGGATGACTATAATCGGTTTTTGCGTATCTTTAACGGAGAACGCCCGGAAGGCTGCTTTTTGTTAAGTATTTACGCAAATGAAGAGTACAATGAGATATTTGCGAGAGTCGTCAATTCAAACCGTGTGAATTATACCGAGGAGTATCTGGAACGCTGGCATGGATGTCCTTATGCAGTAGGGGTGGATATTTTTCCATTGGATAAACTTCCGGTAGACAAGGATGAGGAAAACATACAGTGCAGTCTACTTCGCATATTGCTGAAAGCAATTTATTCAAAAGATGAAACAGAGGAAACGATAAGAGGAATCGAAGATGTGTGTGGAGTAAACATCGATCGCACGAAAAACATACAGCATCAGTTATTACGTGTGGCAGATGGGGTTATGCAGATGTATAATGATGACGGAGGGGATTATGCAGAACTTATTTTTTATTTAAATAAGTCGAGCCGTCGGTATAAACCGGAATGTTATAGTGAAAGTATCCGGTTGCCGTTTGAGACAAGTGAAATTCCGGTGCCAAAGGAATATGATGCAGTGTTAAGAAAAATGTATGGGGACTATGAGAAGCCAGCACGATGGATGGAAAATCATGATTACCCATTTTATAAGAAGCAGCAGGCCGTTGTAGATGCAAGACGGGCAAAAGAATAGGAAATAGTTGTGACAATAAGATGGAGGGAACCGAATACGATCCCCTCCATTTTGTATTATTTAAATTTATTTTTTAATTTCCAAAACCTTACCCGATTACGGTTATTCCATATTCTTTTCTGATACAGTAATTGTAAAGTTGGTTTTTTATACCATTTTTTACATAATTGTGAATAATCCATTACCAAAAGATCTTCCATGAACTTTTCATATTGAGGATGTACCGTTTTCTGGATCATTCCGGGACGCTGATATTTTCGCATTGCTTCAAAATCAACCTCATGTCCGATCATTTCTTTTTTGGCAGTTTCAAAAACGTGCCCGCCCTTTTCTGAATTACAGATAACCCAGGAACACCCGGCTCCGGTATCATAAAGATCGGGATATTCCCGGTCAACTCCCCACAGATCGGATAATGTGATATCCGCAACCCGCTCATTTGAAACAAAGCGGCAGACATTACAAGCCGGTCGGGACATCAATCTCTGCAAAAAGATGGAATAAAATTTGCTGAACCATCTGTCTGTAACGATAACCTTTCCGTTTTCCAGTTCAGTATAGGTTGATTGATCGTCCCACTTATTCTTTCCGGTATATCTGTAATTAAAGATTTTTATGGCAGAGCCGTATTTACCGGTGCACCATTCGTTGTACTTCTTTACAAATAGCGCGCTCGGGATTCCGGTGCAGAGGACTTCAACCGTTAATAAGTTTTTCTGATCTGTATTTTTGAGATATCGATACAGTCCTGCTATCTGACATGGCGTTCCTGAGAAGAGAACTTTTTTTCCGTTGCGCAGATCATTTTTTGCATCTGCATAGGAAGTTCCAATCATACTTTGTGCATATTTTGAGGAATAAAAAATTTCGATATCATGGATATCGGAGATTCGTTTGTGGGTAACCTGTATTCCCTCAGCAGCAGCACCATAAATGGCATAATTTTCATCGCAAAACGCTTTGCATATTGCGGTAAAGGCTCCTCCCGAGGTAGAATTTTGTCTTACATTTTTGTCTTTTGCATATCCTCCAAATGACAACTGGTGTGTCGGATGCTTTACAATTTCGTGTTCCATAGGACACACATCATGGCATAACCCGCATTGTACGCATTTTTTTTGATCGATTTGTGGATAGATAAAACCATATGCGTTTTCTGTCATGGAAATCGCATGGTGATTGCAGACCTGCACACAGGCTTCGCAGCCAACACAATCTGCTTCTTTCCCTGAGACTAAATATCCGTTCATAATTAATATCCGCTTTCTATAGTTTTTGATCTGTATTTACAAAAGTTCTGAAATGTACTTCAGATAATGGATGGATTTCTCTCTGTAATTTTCTAAAAGAGACATTACACTTTTGTAATCTATCTGCTGTTGCCATGGTATCTCCTGTTCTGTGTCAACTACTTTGCGGTCTTCTAAGTTTAATAGTGTAAGGAATTTATCTATTTTTTTATCGCCATGGATCCTTGGAAAAACCAGAAACTGTTTTTGTAGTATTACAGAAAAGATCGTACCATGTAATGAATTGGTAATGACAATCTCTGCATAATGAATGAGTGATAAAAATTCTTCTACTCCGGCACCGTATTGGTAGTTACAATCCAAATCTGCATCCGTATGAAGGCTGATATTTACGATGGTAAGCCCTTTTTCTTTTGCTATTTTTTTTGCCAGATCATACATTTTGGTATCCTGACGTCTGGAGTAAACCAGTAGATATGGTTCTGCTATGATCCGCTCGCTCATGATCGTCTGGTACTTTTCTGCTGGCAATAATAATGTTGGATCTAATACCTGCTCAACATGTACATCCGTATTTTTGGTAATAACATCAAATTCGGTTGATTCACGCAAGCCGATGGCTTTGAAATTTTTCATGCGCAGTAACATTTGTTCTCTTAATTTTTCATCAAATACTGTTTCACCGAAGCTGGCTGCATATGAAACGGTTCTGCCCTGCATACAGGGATGATCGCCATAGAAGGCTTTGTCAAAATGCTTGAAGTATTCAATACTCCAGATGGCATCACTTCCACACAGATATCCGTTAAGGTTTTCCTGCTGAAGCGAATCGTTGAAAGTGTCAGAGGTATATTTCCCATTGGATAAATGGTATCTGGCAGCAATAAAATGCCTGATCTTCTGCTCGTTTTCTGCGATTGCCTTTAAGTCGATATGTTGTTGCGCATATGCCTGCTCAATATCATCTGTTATGTTCAATGGATTGAGCGGATCACATTCTAAAAAATTATCCGGGCAATAATCTATTACCAGTGGAGTACATTCTGTATATAATTTTAATGCTTCCTGTAGAGCATATGACTGAAGTACAGAACCGTAATTTGAATATTTGTAATGGATGTTATAACTTACGATTCCAATCCGTTTTGTTTTTTTGTCAACCATAGGTTTGTTCACCTTTATATATTTTCGTTTTAAAGTAACATTAATTTTTCAAGCAGTTCATCCGGCAGGGACGGCTGTTGATTGTGCATTGGTAATCCAAATGGTGTCTTGGGATAGGCATATGTGCCAGGCTCCATTTCTATTTCGATCAATGTGGGATTGGGTGTATTTTGAAGCAGCCCCTTTAATTCTGTGTAAACATTGCCGGATATGATCTCATCACATTTAAATTTTGCTGATTTCATTCCATATGCGGATGCAATGGAAGAAAATGCAGGTGCGGAATATCCAAATTCTGCAACCGAACCGCAAAACCGATTCTCAAACATAGCTGTTTGCTGTTGGCGGATCAGTCCTAAAGAGTGATTATTAAGGACAATGATCTTTATCGGGATGTTCTCCTGCACGATCCATTGTAATTCCTGGATGTTCATTTGAAAGGCACCATCGCCTGCGATACAGACAGGCAGTTTACCATTGCCATAATATGCACCGATTGCCGCCGGGAGAGCAAATCCCATTGCCCCGTGTGCACCGGAAAACAACATATGCTGATCTTTTTTGTTTTCAAAAGATTGTGCTACCCACATCTGGTGCTGACCTACATCACATGCAACGGTACATTCCTCCGGCAGTGTGTTTCCGATGATACGGATCAC
>JBNMKU010000032.1:0-22001 GCA_050874505.1 Roseburia sp.
GATAAACTTGACGTCTTGGAATGCTTTGAGGATGCAAATCATTCGCTAAGAATTGGTGAAATGCTTGTCAAGCAGGCTGAGATTTATGAAGCACTCGGAGTTGAGGCACCAACCTCGTCATGTTAATCCGAGAATCCAGGCATTATCCTCAAATGGAAAATTCTCACAGTCCCCGACTACAAATTCTGCATTTGGAATATTTTTCTTTTTTGCCTGTTCGATCATTGCCGGTGTCAGGTCAAGTCCTGTGTAATGGCGATCCGGGTACTTTTCTGCCAACAACGAGATCATTGGAGCCGGTCCGCATCCGGCATCCAACAAATCTGAAAATGGTTCCCGCTCCAGCTCCTCCAAAATATCCGGATAATCTTTTTTACACATTTCATAAATCCCTGCATGGTTACTTTCGTAACTCTCCGCTGCCTTTGTAAATTCTTTTACCGACATTTTCTTATATTGTTCGTTTGTCATTTTTTCACTCTCCTATTTTATATTTTTTGCAGAAAACTGCGAATGGTCTGCACATAATCATCCACCTTAAGAACAGTAGAAAGATGCCCGCCCGAAACGTATTTGATCTCCGGACCGTGCATAAGCTGAATGAGATCTTTCTGCATCTTTCCTGAAAAGAAATCCTGATCCGGAAGTATCAGTAATATTTTTCCTTCCAATTCCTTAAAATCCGCCTCCGTGACAGGTGTCTGGTTCATCAGATCAGCAAGCAGTCCGGAAATATGCACATCTTTTTCTCTGGTGTAATCCTTAAAAATTGTTTCGAACATATCCTGCGCATACGCAACCTGCTCCTCGCTTTCATCGCGGATATGCCCCATGCCAGCCCTGATCAGTTTCGATTTTAATTTTTCATAATTGCAATGCTTCATATAAAACAGCATGAGCGGTGCAAAGAAATATTTTTTCTTAAGACTTTTTAGCGTTGCCTCATCCATGCCACCTGTCGAGATCAGAATAAGTCCGCCAACTTCTCCGTGATATTTCTGGGTATAGATCTGTGCAACCATTCCACCGTCGCTTGCCCCAACAAAAATCGGCTGCGTTACTCCAATCTTACCGAAAAATTCGTGCATACCTTTTACCAGTTCCTGATTTGTTCTCAGTTCCTGCGGATAATCAAAAAGTAAAACCTGATTATCAGCCGCCAAAGCATCCATATACTCCATCCACATTTCCAGGGTGTTCATTCCACCATTTAACATTACCAGTGTTCTGCCATCTTTTTTCCCGCTCAATACATAACGAAATTTGGCTACACCGACGGTCATATTTTCGTATGTATGGTTTGCTGTAAATAATTTTAACGCTTCTGAATATGACATATCCTCTTCTCCCTTCCTTACCTGATAAGAAAAATCCATTCCGCAAACATAATTGCTCCGATCACATTTGCCTTTGCCGGAAGTTTTGTCGGCAGGATCACAACCGCAAGCGGCAATAAATTAAATATACAAGCCCAGACCGGAAGCGACGTCTTACCCGTCATAACGGCGATCAGAAACGCAGCCGCAAACACCAGCATGCCAAGATACCCCAGATACATTGTGTAACAGGTCGTCTTAAAAAAATCCCACACTGCTTTTAACGCTTCTTCTGTCAGATCCAGTCTTACAAAAAACCATTCGACCAGACAGCAAAACAGATGATGCAGCGCAAGATTGATAAACATCACAAGGGTTGCAACGTACATGATCAGATAATACGTTTCGGAAAACTGGCGTATCCAGTCACACACCGCCAGATATCCAAATATTTCAAGTGTCATTGCAGCCACACCGAGAAGCATGGCGATCGATAAATTTTTCAGCGGCATTCTGCGAAAGGCTTCCCTTGATTTCTTATAATCTTTGAAATTTGTCAGATCCACCTTTCCGTTTGGCGCATAGGTTAGAAAGCAATCCGAGATCCCACATAATATGTGTCCGATCAACGCCATGATCATAAATATTTTCCATTGTAACATCATAAATCTCCCCTTGTTCAAACGAAAAAAGCACTGGTTAGTTTTTTCTAACCAGTGCTATTTTAACACATATTTTCAGAATATAAATTATTTTTTCCAAAGATTGGATTTATCGGATTTATCCTGCCATCAGGATCATTTTTTCAAATGACTGTGCAAAACGCTCGTCATCTTCCTTTGTCCTCTTTTTCGGTCCTTTTATATGATTTTTGTGAGAACTTCGCCTTGCTTTCTTGTTAAGATGCCTTTCTAGCAGCATCTGATCAATGTTATCGTCCGTATACCATTTGCCGGATTGATGGATCGCATATGCGCCTTTTCCAAGAGCCATTGCCGCAACTCCATAATCCTGAGTTACTACAATATCTCCCTTGTGACAGATGCTGATCAATTTATAGTCTACCGCATCAGCTCCGGCACCTACTACTATCACCTCGCTGTAATCTGAGGATAATACATGATTTGTATCGCAAAGCAAAGTGACTGGTATCTTGTATTTTTCTGCTATTTTTTCTACAATGCCTACCACCGGACAGGCATCGGCGTCTACATAAATCTGCATGGTTGGTTCTCCATTTTGTTTGGAATGTATATTGTAATTATATCTAATTCAAAAAATGGTCAGGGCATCGTACGCTTCCTGACCTAATCTTTGGTTATTATATTCACATACTTATATTGTGTCAAGATTATTACTTGTTATTCATGGATTTATTTTATAAATTTTCAGATTTTCTCATACACTCTGGGCTTTATTTTTATACCTAATTTTTTTCATTCATTGCCTCTTCCAACGCACTTGAAATCGCTTCATTTAGTTTATTTGAAATTGGACTTTGTTCTGAAAATATTCCTCCCAATAAACTTCCAACCGCATTTGCAGCCACTTGGTTTTTTACACTTTCTTCATCCTTTTGCAATTCATTTTTATGTTGTAATTTAATCAATTCTATTTGATGATAATAATCTTTCTCTCGAGCCTGCATTTCAAGTTGGTGCTTTTCCTTTAAAGCCTCGATATCAACCTTATTCTGTTCCACTAGTTTCTCAATATCTGCTTTATTTTGCTCTTGGATTGCTTTTATTTGTGTTGCCGAACTTTTTGATGATGCCCAAAAAGATAAAAAAGCTGTAATCGTTGATGGTATAACCGCAATCACTAAAGTCTGCCAAAATTCAATCATTTTTACCTCCTAAAATCTTCAAATTAAAGTCCTAGACAAAAAATGCTTCCAATGCTCTTACAACAGCATCTATACTTGATCTTTTATTGGGATGTAATGCAATACCTGCATCACTCGGAATATCATTTGCAACAGCTAATTTAACTTTTTTCTCAATTGTTCCAGTCCATAGTTTTCCCTGCGACATAAAACATTTCGCTATTCTGTCTGACCATTTCTTATTGCCGCGAAATTCAGACACTTCAATATTCACTCCAAACTCTCTCAGAAGTGTATTCTTATATATGTCTTTATTATAGCAATCCTCTATTTCTGCATTCGAAAATCCATTGCATACTGTATATGTAACATCTTTTATTTCAAGAAGCCCCTGTCTTTCTGCGTCACTTCCCGCGCGTCTCCCTGCATCATCATTGTCTAATAAAACATGATAGGTACACTGTAAATCTCTGTACAAAGATAATTTATAAGGTAAATTTCCAGATCCTCCTAGATAATCTATAATTAATGTGCCATTTTGTATTGCATGTTTTATTCTAAGGCTCATATTGGGAAGAAGTTTGTCCAATGCTATCTTATCATCTTCTCCCTCAACAACCAAAACATGTTCTGCATTTGTAAGGTTATCTGATACATGAATTCCTAAAACCTCTCTAATCTCTTTTATTTTCTTAACCGGTGTTGCTTTCCCATCATTAACAATTATATTCTCTTTTAAATTTGTTCTATTTACAAACAATGGACTGTGTGTCGTAAGTACTACCTGATGACTTTCTGACAAAGCCATAATCGTCTCATATAATTGTCTCGCACTTTCAGGATGTAAATGTGATTCCGGTTCTTCAATCGCAACCACTGATACTCTATCTGCTCTTGCCGGAATGTTAAGCATTGCGAGTGCTGTTAAACTTTTGATGCCATCACCTTTTTGTTGTATCGGTGTTGGCGTACCATCATCAATTATTATTTCCGTATTACTTCTCAATGCTATCCTTCGTTTTTCATTTTGTATATGAATCTGAATATTTCTTACACTAGGCAGAAAATCTTGTAAAGGAGCAACAACTTGACTAGCTATTCCATCTAAAACTTCCTGTTGTAACTGTTCAATCTTTTTCATTGCCGAAATATATTCTTCATTCTCATCTAATGTTGACAATTCTTTTTCAACAAGTGAATCAATAACACGCAACGCATCGTTTTCTGTTCTGACAGCAGGAATGAAATTAAAATCTATTTTGAAACATACATACTCAATTATCTTCTTTTTATTAACTGCATTAGAAAATGCGGCTGTCCCTCTCTTTGGTATGTCAACTTTCACAGTCATTCCATTAGTAGAAACACGTACTGGTACAAAACCACTTAGTCTTATACCTGTCATTTCGCGAATAACAATAATATCAGCATCATCTAATTCAAAATTTAAATCAATTGAAGAAAATCCATTAGGATTTCGTTCTTGTAATGACATAGGATAGTCTTTTTCCCATAAATAATTTCTTTTCAAATAACTTCTTACCGACATAGGCAATTCTCGAGGATCTCGGCAATATATTTTCATTATGTCCATTGCCAATGTAAGAGCTCGAAGTATATTAGATTTTCCTTCATTATTTTTTCCAACTAATACCGTCATATTATTAATCTTTATTTTTCGTGCAGTAGTTATACTTCTATAATTTACAACTGAAAAGTCTGCTAATCTCATTGGTGCACTCCTTTACTATAATGCTACATAACTCGACAACTATTAATCCCCAAAGAATTGGTTAATAGGACGAGTCATTGCAATAACAATATCACTTTCATTATGTCTTTTTAATCTTTTGTAATTACTATTTCTTATAATTTTTTTCTATCATTTCATCTATTACTTCTTTATAATCTCTATATAAATTTTCCTCATCTGCTTCATCAAATATTCGTCCTGTGATCCATATAATAAACCATACAACTACCATGATTATCACTATAAGTGCTATCACTCCCCCTATTTTTTCTAAAATAGAAGTCCCCGATATATTACTGATATCCTCTAAAATTTTTTCTACATTTAATGTTACTATAATTGTAATTATTATATTCCAAAATTCTCTCCTTGGCTTAACATCTCTGATCTTCTGATTTATGAAATAGCTAAATTCTATTAACTTTTCATTCTGGTAATCTTTGTATTTATTAAATATGTATCTTTTCCATTGCTCATATGTTTCAAATTTTAAATTATTGTCCATCTTTTTTATGCTATTTTTTTTCATATGCCTTCGGCACAAATATTTATAAATATTTTTTTCTTCTAGGAAATCAAAATCATAATATTCTTTTCCCAATTTTTCCATGCTCATCCTTCTTAGGGCTGTATTCCTATTCATACTTTTTCTCCCATCACTACACATTTAATGTCGTTTTATTCATTCTATCACATTTCTGTAGTTCACACAATACAAATCAAACTATTTTTTACATATCTCTGCATACGTCGACAAAAATCTACAAAAAAGGACATCCCCGCCAGTATCCTTCCAATACCGGCACAGGGATGTCCCTAAGTTTCTATTCACTTTCCCCTCACCAACACTTCTTACACTTTCCAAGTCCTTCCCGGATCGCTTCTTCCTCCGTGATCTGTGTTGCATTATCCGGATTCATATTTCCACAATGATTGGTACTGTGATACTTCGAACCGGTTGCCGATTTCCACACCATCACACTACCCGAGCCGCCTGCACCTGTGTCATTTGACACCGCCGCGCCACTCGCATCCGTTGCATGATCAGAACTGTTTTCTTCTGCCCCCTGAACTGCAGTGCCATCCTGTGTCGTGACATCGTTGCTCTGTGTCACAGCATCTTGCTGTGATACGGCCTCGTTTGACGTTGCTGCATTGCTCTGTGTCGTGACATCCTGCTGTGATGCAGCATCATTTGATGTTGCAGCGTTACTCTGCGCTTCTGCGTTTTCTGCCAGTGTGCTGTCACCGGTTGCATAGTCGATTGTCACACCCGGCTGGACATTGTAGCAGTATACATTAAACAGGATCCCCTCGCCCTGGTCTTCGACAGACTGTGCCTCAATCTGCACACCGCTTGCCACCAGATTGTTCCCTTCAAAAACAGGAGTCACACGGTACAGTACATGGTTTCCGGTCTCTTTGACATAGTCGGCAACCATATTTTCAAAGGGAAGCATGCCCTCTACATTCAGGTAACGTGTTCCTGTGATTAAATTATTTACGTTGGCATTTTCGCCGGACAGCTGATAGCCGATCAGATGACAACGGTTGTATAAATATTTACCATCGACAATGTCGTATTTTACTGTATGCCATCCACTTGGCTTCACGGAACCGATGTTTCCGCGCTCTTCCGTTGGCATCAGATCCGTGCCAATGCAGGCATACACCACGCCACAGCGGCCAAGGTCATCCAGATCGCTGTAATACTCATAAGATGACGTTGCAAGGTCTGTTTCCAAAAACTGTGGCACATTATCGTTGATCGTAACATACGGATCTCCTGCGTATGCCGGAATGTCTGCTGCCGAAAGCGTCACTTCGGTCGACGGCTGCGTCTGCACACTCTGCGCGGCTGGTTCGTTTGCTGCCTCCGGCCCGGTGTCTGACGTTTCGCTCTCCGATACAGCTGTGACAGCAGTTTCACTTTCCGTGACTGTCGTTACAATTTCTTTTTCCTGCTCCTGTGACAGTGCTTCTGTATTCCCGCAGCCGGTAGCCACCATACAGGAAAAGGCGACGAATAACATGCCTGTCATCACAGATTTTAATGTTTTAGATTTGGTCAGTTCATTCCATATTTTCTTCATGATCCCACTCCTCCATCGTGATCTTTTTATGTGAATTTCCCGCAAATTCCAGAACGGATACAAGTTTCCATTTATCCGCAGTCAGCGGAATGTCAAAATAGGTATCCGCCGGATATGCCCGGTTCCAGTGAAATAAAAATATCTTTTTGATCCTGTTCTGGTACGTTTCCAGTGGCAGATCTTCCACAAAGCAGAAGTCATCTTCCCCTGCCTTTTCCAAAAAATCGTCATCCACGATCAGATGTCCTGCCGCTGTATCTTGAAATTGTTTTGCCGTATTGTGGTTTACCCAAAGTCTGCTGCCCACTGACAGTTCCAACAAACGCTGCCGCAGAAGGCGGTCCTGGCTCTGCCTGCGGTCATGAAAGGTCATTCCCATGCGGTCATCCACCGCTGCGCATACGATCAATGTTCTCCCTCCTTAAAAAAAACAAAAGCCAGACAACGCATCACACTGCGCATGTCCGGTCTCATAAAAGAAAACGACCGCATACCGGATCCTACTGAAACATACAGTAAGCAGACACGATCCTGTTATCGTATCTGTCCGGTTGCGGTCCTGTTTGATAAAATTTGAATAATTTTGCGTAAATGCTCTGTCTCCCCATATTTTTTACCTTTCTGCTGTGCTGCTTCATTGTAAGAGTAGCTCAGCTTGTGATCGACATTCACCGTTCGTCAATCATGCAGGCATGTTGACTCACTTGCGCTCATTATAACACAAATATAAGAAAAGTAAAAAATATTCTTCGACATTTTGCCTATCGGCTCTCCAAAAACCACGCTTTCATCACAGTAAAAATCTGCACCAGTTCCTCTTCCTTAATGATGTATGGCATCATGGTATACATATAACTCAAAAACGGTCTGCTAAACACGCCTCTCTCATATGCGAACTGCTGGAAGCCCTCGAGCACGGCAGGATCTTTCACCTCGACACAGGTGCAGGCTCCCATGATACGGACTTCTTTGATCCTCGGGTCTGTAAATCCGTCCATCTCACGATGCGAGATCTCCTCGATCCTTTTTATCTTTCCCATGTAATCTTCACGCTCAAAAACCTCGATCCCCTTTAAGGCAACAGCACATGCAAGTGCGTTTCCCATAAAAGTAGGTCCGTGCATCAGTGCATGACGGTCATTGTCACTGTAAAATGCGTTAAATACCTTGTGATTTGCAACGGTGACTGCGTGTCCGATATAACCTCCGGTCAGGGCTTTTCCCAGTACCAGAATATCAGGAAGCACCAGATCTGCCACAAAACGGTTGCCGGTACGTCCAAATCCGGTTGCAACTTCATCAAAAATCAAAAGCACATCGTACTGGTCACACAGCTCTCTTGCCCGCTGTAAAAATGAAATATCATACATCTGCATACCGCCGGCTCCCTGCAACAGAGGCTCTACGATCAGGCAGTTTAACTGGTCATGATATTTTAAAAATGCGTCTTCTAACGCTGGGATCTCGGTCGGTATATGCACCACGCCTGATTTTTCTTCAAATGCAAAGTGGTAATCTTCATCATCTCCCACTTCCATTGCCTTAAAAGTATCCCCGTGATAAGCGTGTTCCAGGGCAAGCACCAGTGGACGTTTGCGGTTCTGGTTTGTGTTATACTGCAATGCCATTTTTAAGGCAACCTCCACACCGACACTTCCGGAATCGGAAAAGAAGCAGTAATCCAGATCTCCCGGCAGATATTCCTGCAATTTTGCAGACAGTTTCTGTACCGGTTCATGGGTCAGTCCGCCTAACATCACATGACAGAAATGGTCTGCCTGCTCTTTGATCGCCGCGGTCAGTTCGGGATGCTTATAACCATGGATCATGCACCACCAGGACGAAACCGAATCGATCAGCTTCTGGTCTTTTGTATACAGATAAACCCCATCCGCATCTATGATCTCATAGGGCTGTTTCATTGTTTTCATTTGCTCATATGGATACCAGATCATCTTTTACTCCTCTTCTACCTCATCATAAAGTGCAAGCAGCACGTCTTCGTCGATTTCCAGTTCCGTTGCCCCATCTGCTACCTTTGCCAGCGTAGGAAGCCCTGTCATATGCTCACACATGATAATGTTATCCTCTTCCATCACATTACCTGCATGATAATGATTATAGATGATCCCTTTTAACGGAAGCTGATGTGCTTTCATATATTCTGCCGTCAGTACCACACTGTTGATCGTTCCAAGCCCGGCATCGGCGATCAGGATGCTGGAAAGTTTCAGTTCCTTTACCACATCCTCCAGCTGGATTCTCGCCTCATCAAAGCAGATCGGACATAAAATGCCTCCACTGCCCTCCACCGTTACATATTCATATTTCTGACAGACCTTACGGTAACCTGCTTTTACCTCTTTCATTTGAACCGGATTTCCTTCGATCCGGGATGCCAGATGCGGGGAATACGCGTGTTCGTACACATACGGACACATTTCCTCTATGGGCTGTGTGATCCCGGACATCTGTTTTACAAAACACGCATCGCCCGGTATCAAAGAACCATCTTCCCTTCTCTCATTTCCACTCATCGCTGCCTTATAATAGGCTGCCTTTTTTCCGGCATCCACTAATTTTTTTACCAGTAATCCGGTCACATAAGTCTTTCCGATATCCGTTCCGGTTCCGGTCACAAACAATGCTCTGCTCATCCCTTATTTTTCCTTCCAGTATTCCGGTGTCACATCACGACCAAGGCTCTCTAACATGTTCCGGTCACTGCGGATCGTGGCACATGCAACGGTTGTCAGCATATTTCCGGTAATGGTTGCAGATGCACCTGCCTGGAAAGCAGTCTCACCATCATTGGTCAGAAGTGCTCTTCCTGCTGCCAGACGGATATTGGCATCCGGATTGATATAACGGAAAAATGCGATCGTACGGAGGATATCTGCTTCACTTAACTGTTCCTGTCCCTCAAGCGGGGTTCCCGGGATCGGCATTAAAGCATTGATCGGTATGGAGTCAATGCCAAGCTCCGCTAAGCTGATCGCCATATCGAGACGGTCTTCCCAGGTCTCTCCCATTCCGATGATACCGCCGGAGCAGGCGCACATTCCTTCTTCTTTTACCAGCTTTAAGGTTTCGATCTTCATATCGTAGGTATGAGTCGTACAGATATTCGGAAAATTGCGTTTTGAAGTCTCGATATTGTGATGGTAGCTCGTAACTCCTGCCTCATGAAGACGATGTAACTGCTCTGCATTTAAAAATCCCATGGAAGCACACAGGTCGATCTTACATTCTCTGTGCATCGTTTCATAAGCATGGATCGCCTTTTCAAACTCTTCTCCGGTCAGTGCCTTTCCTGCCGTAACGATTGAGAAACGGTCCACTCCTTCCTGCTCATTGACCCTGCACGCAGCTACAATATCCTCTTCCGGAAGGAAGTCGTAAACCTCGCAGTTCGTATGGTTATGTGCAGACTGTGCACAGTATTTGCAGTCTTCCGGACATTTTCCGCTCCGTCCGTTGATAATGGAACATAAATCTACCTTATCTCCGATCCTTGCCTCACGGATGCGGTCTGCTCCCTCGCAGAGTTCGGTCAGATTGCAGGTAAGAAAATAGGAAAGGTCATCCTCCCTGGTCAGACGTCTTCCGTCAATGATTTCCTGTGCTAATGTAAGTGGTGTCATTTCTTTTGTTCTCCTTTTTTATCTCTCTATTGTAGGTATTGAAACTGCCGTAAGCGAACGCATCCGCTTTGCCAGCACGGCACCGAGCACACTTAAGCAGATATCTCCCGGCACTGCTAACACAAAGCAGTATAAAAACAGCGGCCCGAACGCGATCGGCGTGTTGATCACATAGTTACATATGATATAGTAGTAAGCCATTCCGATGGCATATACAAGCATCAGTCCTGCCAGATTTGCCAGAAGATAATGAAATACCGTACGTTTTTTCATCTTTTCTGCGATCTTGCCTGTCACATAGGTTCCCACGCAAAAACCGATGATATAGCCAAAGCTTGGTTTAAAAACATACCAGAGTCCGCCGCCTTCCGAAAAGATCGGCAGCCCTGCCAGTCCAAGCAGCATATAGCTGACCACAGACAGACATCCCAGTTTAGAACCCAAGAGCAGTCCTGCCAGCATGGTAAACAGATATTGTAAGGTAAACGGAACCACCGGGATCGGGATCTTGATAAATGCTCCGATGGCGATGAGTGCGGTAAAAAGTGCGCAGTAGATCAGATTTCTTGTCTTGTTCATTTGTAAACCTCCTGATTGCATATGGTTTACAATACAGGAATTTTTTCAGATTGTCAACCAGTTTTCTGGTTTGTTTAACAATCTGTGATCACATTTTGCAGTTGACTTTCCAATCGCATGTTGTTATATTGATAATCGTACAATTTGAATCAGAAATGCTAGGGGCGCAGACCATGAATGTTTTCATTCATCACAACGCTGAGAGATGTTTCACATCGACCCTTATTACTTGAACCGGATAATACCGGCGTAAGGAAGTAACCGACAGGCTGCATATCGTGCAGATCTCCTGTAACATCGTATCCCCCTGGCAGAATATGATCTGCAAGGAGGATTTTTTTATGAAAGACTTTTTTACCACAACAATCGGCGCATGGGATGACGGTTCTGTGCGGCTTACGGCACCAGGCATTGCGATCGTTATTGTTATCATTGCACTGCTGCTTGTCATTGCAGCGGTCGTCCGTCACAGAAATGCAGAGAAAAAGACCGTTCTTACCACGAAACAGCTCGTTTACTCTGCGGTTGCCATTGCACTCGCCGTTGTCTGTTCTATGATTAAATTCGCGAACCTGCCAATGGGTGGCTCTGTTACCTTATTCAGTATGCTGTTCATCACTCTGATCGGTTACTGGTATGGTCCTTATGTCGGACTTATGACTGCTGTTTCCTATGGTCTCGTCCAGTTTGTCATGGAGCCTATCTTCTACACCATTCCACAGATGATCTTAGATTATCCGCTGGCATTCGGTGCATTAGGACTTGCCGGATTTTTTGCAAACAAAAAACACGGCTTACAGATCGGATATCTGGTCGGCGTATTTGGCCGCTACATATTTGCCGTGATCTCCGGTGTCGTATTCTTCGGTTCCTATGCACCGGAAGGAACACCTGCTATCGTATATTCCGTAGGCTACAATGCAACTTACCTGCTTCCGGAAGCGATCGCAACTTTGATCGTGATCAGTATCCCACCTGTTGCAAATGCACTTGCACAGGTCAAGAAAAACGCACTGTCAGCGTAGACAAAGTAACAAAAAACAGGGTTCCAGCGAACCCTGTTTTTTTATATGTAATCCGAAATATATGGTATCTTATGAAAGATCACATCATCCAGCCGGTCGATTGCCTCTTTCGTTCCCGAAATACGCTCCATCTCAAGCAGACGCGAAGCCGTCTTATAACCGAGCAGCAATGCCGTCAGCGTACCGATGCTTAATTTTACACTGTAGTCTGCCGGTTCATCCACGATCTTACATTTTCCATTTTCAAACAGCACAATGATGTCTTCATTGTTCCATGGCAGCAATTCATCTTTAATCTCAAATCCGATCCGCACCGGTTTTTCATCCGGGTCACACGGGTATTTTTCAAAGAACTGTCTGACATCCACAATCCTTCCCATACAATAAGGTCTTATCATCTCCTTGATATCCCCGTCGTCCATCTCAAATGCGATCGGTTCACTGAAATAGGTGTTTCCCTTGATCTCATCGATCATGGATTCATGCGCATGGATATAAGCCCACAGCCCCTTGTGCGCCTCTCTGTTTAAATAGATCATCTCTTTGATGTGCATCACATTTAACTTGATCAGATAAACCATATAGCCACACGGTTTTCCCATCTGATCATAATAAATGGCAACATTGGTGTCATCCTCGTCCCAACGCCAGTACTCTTCCCATGCAAGTGCGTTGCGGTAAAGGCATCCGTGTGTCACTGCCGCAAACCGTGTATGCAGATTTTTAAAATCCGCATTTTCCCAGTCAACGCGGCGCACATAGCCGGTTGTGGTCTGCTGCTTCGGCAGCTGGGTATCTTTGATCGTGTATGAGATCTTATTGGATACGATCTCCCAGCCTAATTTATGATACAGTGGAATGGAATACGGGTAGAGTAACGCAAAGGACTTCCCATTATTCCGCATATTTGTCATGCTCTGTATCATCAGCTGTTTCATAATGCCGTTTCCTGAATATTCCGGGTAAGTGCAGACACTTGTGACAAAACCGATCTCAAATTTTTTTCCATAGATATTCATCTCAAGCGGATAAGATGCAAACTGTGAGATCAGCGTCTCTCCGTCAAAGCATCCCATCACGTCCGCACGCTCTAAGACCGGGAACTTGGACTGCTTGATCTCATCATCCCGCCATCCGGTCTCTAAAAGCTCCTGTTCCGTGATCTGAAATGCGTACCTTAACAGGGCATTGTATTGTTCGAGGTCACCTGTGGTCAGGTGACGTATCTCATATTTTGTTTGTTCTTGTGCTTCTTTTTGCATGATGTTCTCCGTTACAATATCTTTTGCTTCTGTTATTATAGCACGACTGCCCCCTGTTTTACAAAGTCCTTATTTACAAATTATCTCATCTGCGGCTATAATAACCTCATTCCTATAATAGAAATGAGGTTTCACATGATAAAATTAATTGCAACCGATGTGGATGGCACGCTCCTTAAGGATGGAACGATGCAGCTTGACCCGGAATACTTCACCGTGATCCGGCAACTGGTCGATCAGGGCATCCTGTTTGTGATCTGTTCCGGCAGACAGTTTACCAGCGAACGCAAACTGTTTGCTCCGATCAAAGACCGCCTGCTCTATATCAGCGACGGCGGAACTGTGGTCCGCACACCCGATCAGATCTTAAAAGTTTACCCTATGGAGGACGAACTCTGGAAGGGCATGTGCAAAATGGTACAGGATGAGCTGCCACAATGTGACTGCTTTATCGCCACACCGGACTACTGTCTTGCTGAAAATGCCGGAAGCCGGATGTTCCACTGGCTCCGCGACTCCTATGGATTTGATATCCGGGAAGCCGAGCCGCTTCTCTCCGTTTCCGAGGATGCTATCATAAAACTGTCTGTTTATCACAAAAATGCCTGTGAGGAAATGTGCGCGCCGCATTTTATCCCAACCTGGAAGGACAAGGCAAAGATCGCTGCTGCCGGAAAAGAATGGGTGGACTGCATTCCGCTCGGTGCCAACAAGGGAACTGCCATCTCTTTCTTACAGGACTATCTTGGCATCCTGCCGGAGGAGACCTGTGTCTTTGGCGATAATCTAAACGATATCGAGATGTTAAAAAACGCCGGACTAAGCTACGCCGTGTCCAATGCCAGAGAAGAAGTCATCGCCGCTGCCAAAGACTCCTGCTCGCCTTACTGGGAAAATGGAGTGTTACAGATCTTAAAGGGATTCATAGCAAAACCGGATCCGGCATAGACTGTATCAAATCCATCCCGAAAGGGTTTCTATGAATCTTCTTACGTTTCTTCTGATCCCGCTTACCGTCGGTGCCGTCTCATCTTTCTTAAGCGGCTCCATGTCACTCTCCGGGCTGAACCTGCCGCCGTTTAGCCCTCCTGCGATCGTCTTTCCCATTGTATGGACGATCCTCTATCTCTTAATGGGAGTCTCTTCCTGGCTCATCTGGCGCAGTAAAAAAGAAGGAAGCGAAAAAGCTCTCCAGATCTATGGCGCACAGCTTGTCGTCAATTTTTTCTGGAGCATCCTGTTTTTCCGCTTCTCTTTGTATTTTGTTGCTTTTTTATGGCTGTTACTTTTGATCATTCTGATCGCGCTTATGATCTACCGTTTTTTCCCGATTTCACGACAGGCAGCTTATTTACAACTCCCCTATCTCTTCTGGTGCCTGTTTGCTGCTTTCCTTAATTTTTCCATCTGGCTTTTAAACCGATAGCTTATTTCGTTTTCTGGTATGCTAAAACGCCCTGCTGCAATCTGGCAAGTCCATCCTGCAGGGTTGCCTTCGGGCAGGCAATATTCATACGCAGAAACTGATTGCCATCTCCGCCATACTGCGCTCCGGCAGAAACATAGAGTCCGGTCTGCTCACGCAAAAATCTTGCAAACGTTTTGGTATCGTCTGTGATACGGCTGCAGTCAAGCCACAACAGATAGGTTGCCTCGGATGGCACCACCGTGATCTCTTTGAGTTCTGTTTCAAGGAATGTTGCCACCTGCTTTTTGTTTTCTGCAATGTATTCGCACAGGGCATCAAGCCATGGCTCCCCCTTGGTAAAAGCTGCGATCGCCGCATCCACGGCAAATACGTTCGGCTCTGCCACTTCATCGGTGTTGAGTCCTCTCCACACCTTGTGACGCAGCATATCGTTTGGAACAACCACTGCCGCGGTCTGCATTCCGGCAATGTTAAACGCCTTTGTCGGTGCGATACAGGTAATGCTGTTCTGTGCACAGGTTTCAGACACCGATGCAAACGGAATGTATTCTTTCTGCGGGTCGGTAAGGTCACAGTGGATCTCATCAGAGACCACAACTACATGATATTTTGCACACAGCTCTCCGATCTTTGCTAACGTCTCTCTATCCCAGATCTTTCCTGCCGGATTCTGCGGATTGCATAAGATCATCAGACTGGTCTGCGGGTCGGAGAGCTTCTTTTCCAGATCGTCAAGATCCATGTGATACTCTTTTCCATCGTACTGTAACGGGCTTTCCAATACCACCCTTCCATTGTTTAAGATAGAGTTATAAAAAATATTATAAACCGGTGTCTGGATGACAACTTTCTCTGCCGGTGTCGTCAGTTTGCGCACAATACTGGAGATCGCCGGAACCACTCCTGTGGTAAAGATCAGCCAGTCCTTTTCAAACGTGACATGATGGCGACGCTCCCACCATCCGATATACGCCTCATACCATTCATCCGGAAGGACGGAATAGCCAAAGATGCCATGTGCGGCTCTTTTTTGGATTGCCTCCTGTATCTCCGGTGCTGTCTCAAAATCCATATCTGCTACCCACATCGGAAGTTCATTTTCTTTTACATCCCATTTCAGGGAATTGGTATTTCTTCGATTGATTACCTGGTCAAAATTATATTTCATACGAACCTCATTTCTGCTCTGCATTTTTACAAATGATTGTTGTCTTGCCCGGATCGACCTTGTCGGACTCGATGATCAGATTTTCAATATAATCTGCACGAATGACGCCACCGGACGGATTCAATACGCTGTCGATCTTACTGTCGATCTGCGCATCCACGGTAGAATACTCGAATGCCAGTGTCGTGTTGATGAGCTTGCAGTTTTTCATCACAAGATTATCGATATAACACATACCCTGCAAACTCTCGATCGTACAGTTGATCAAAGTCAGGTTCTTTGCATTCCAGCCCAGATATTCCCCGGAAATAAACGAATCGTATACGGTCACATGATCGCTGTTCCAGAACGCATCTTTTGACAGCATCTTTGCATTGTGGATCTCCACATTCTGCACGCCGTCAAAGGAATAATTTCCATATAAAGTAAAGTCGCAGATCTTCATGTTCTGGCTGTTCATCGCAAAATAATCGCCTTTTGCCAGCACATGCTCCATTGTTACCTGATCGCAGCTCCATAAAGTCTCTGCCGCATCCGGAATGGATACATTTTTGAGTGTGATGTCATGGCAGCGGCGGAAATTCTTCGGTGCATCCACGGCACAGTCCTCGATCTCGATATGGTTGGTGTACCATACGCCCGCACGCGCCATCTCAAACCAGGTGCTGTCCTTTACCTTGATATTATTTGCATACCATAACGGATATTTCCATTTAAACATACTTCCGTACAGTTCGATGTTATTGCTCTCTTTTAACGGTGATTCGCCATCATCAAAGATCGTATCGTATATTTTTAAATCTTTTCCCTGAAACAGTGCTCTTTCTCCTGTCAGAAATTCCTGTCTGATCTCTTTTTTCTCCATTGTAATAACCATGCCTTTCTTCTTTTACTCTTTTCTCATTTTGCACCATTTTACTTCTTCTTACGCAAAATATGAATGATCTTTCTTTCATAATAAAGCGCTGTCAACACAACAAGTACCACAACGATAATGCTGTAGCCACTGTTGATCTGGTGTCCCATGACATCACAGATCGTTGCAAATAAAAGTCCCAGTACAAAAATAAGTTTGATGTATCTAACCATATGGATGGTATATTTGCGTATTTTGCCACTGCACATCTCTTTTGTCAAGCCATTGACATGCTCCGGGTAGACGGTAAGCAATGTCAGTCCCACATATACGAGCAGTAAAACTGCCGCATTCATCAGCACCGTGAGCAGATTTGCCCCGTATGCCAATCCATAATATACCTGCAGTCCGAGGTAGACAAGAGCTGCCACCACGCCAACTGCTTCCAACATCAGATCCAGTATCGTCATCTCTTCTTTTTTCACGTCATTCTCCTTACTTTACTTCTTCTCCCCATGCCTGTAACAGCTTATCAAACGTCCATGCTGCATTCGCCGGACTTGTGGACGGCAGCTTTTTGACCGGCGGCATACCCTCCTTTTCACAATACTTTAAAAACAACTGATATGCCTTGCCCCCATTTGCATAAATGGTTTCTATGTGCGCCTCATTTAAGATCCGTCCAATATCATTTACCACAACATTGCGGATGGAACTGTCCGAAGAACCCGCGATATCGCAGGATTCGATCACATCCCAGAGTGCGATCCGATGCCGGTGCAAAAATTCCTTTTTTTCCTCGATCTGTTCCGGCGGTGTTTCCTCAAACAAGGCTGCCAGCACACTCCAGAAACGGTTTTTCGGATGCCCGTAATAAAACTGCTGCTCCCTCGATTTTACCGACGGAAACGAGCCCAAGATCAGGATCCGGGAATTTTTATCATAGACCGGTCCAAATGTATGTGTCACATGTGTATACTCCATTTGTTTGCCTCCCTCTTTTGCGGCTCCTTATAGAATACTATATTTTTGCATAAAAAAAAAGAGGATGACACATTTTGCCATCCTCCATTTTGCTGTTATTCGTAATCTTTAACGTTGGAACTGTCTACCGGTTCAAATGGAACCCAGACATATTTTCCATCCTCTGTCACGCCCTCGATCTGAGAAGCACTGCCTCCTGTTGCAATGGCAATTGCGGTCTTGACCGCATATTCTCCCTGACCTACACCAGACTGATATACGGTAAAGTCCATATCACCGGACTCGATCGCAGCACATCCATCTGCTGTCGCATCGACACCTAAGATAATGACATCATCTTTGCCGGCAGCTTTGCAGGCATCAATAATACCGAGTGCCATGGAGTCGTTGTTACATGCTACAACATCACAAGGCTGTCCGGTCTTTAAGAAGATATTGAAATATTCCTCTGCGGTCGCCTGATCCCAGGAACCGTAATCTTCGAATACATAATTGATCTTCTTGCCGGATTCTTTTAATCTTGCTTTCAAACCTTTGGTTCTTCCATCGGTTGCAGAGTGATTTTTCTGGCCTTTAAAAACAGCTACGTTGATCTCATCCTTGGAAGAGAGTGCATTTAAAATGTAATCTGCCTGATACTGACCGGCAACCTCCTCGCTGGAACCAACATACATATATTTGTCTTTTATCAAAACGCTGTCATCCGGGCAGCTGTTGAAAAAAACAACCGGCAGATCTCCGGCAAGTGCTGTGATCTCTTTTCCGGTATCTGCATCGACCGGTCCGCATAAAATAACATCATAATCTTCTGCAACTGCTTTCTTGATATGCTCTACCTGATTCTCCAGATTATTTTCTGCATCAAATACATCCAGTGTCGCTCCACATTCTTCTGCTGTCTTCTGTGCCTGTGCAACAAGTGTATTACGGAATGTATCCGGTGTGGAGAGAGATAACAGGATCCGCACTCCTTTTCCATCTATGTTTCCGGATGCTGCCTGCGTATTTCCACAGCCGCAAAGACAACCCACACCTAAAGCGACCACGAGCAACATGCTTACAAACTTCTTCATTGTCTTTTCCTCCTATATCTGGAACTGCTGTACCTGTCCTGCCAGGTTCTCTGATGATGTCGTCAGGTCTTTTGCCTGCTCTGCAACCTGCTCACTGTTTTCTGTGATGCCTTTTGCCTGTGCAAGCATTGCCTCAGATGTTGCAAGGATCTCATCAGAGCTTGCTGCCTGTTCCTCGGAAATTGCTGCAACGTTTGTTGCAACCTGATCTACCTGATTGATCTTTTCTACTACGCCCTCGATCAGTTTTCCGGTATCCTGTACGTTCTGGAAAATAAGATCAAAAGTATCGACTGCCGTATGGATCAGTTCTGCACTATCGATGATCTCTCCGGAACTGTTTGCTGCCTGTCTTACGGCATCCTCAACGAGCAGGTTGATCTCATTGATCAGTTTTGTGATATTTTCTACGGACTCTGTACTGTTCTGTGCCAGTTTTCCGATCTCAGTTGCGACAACCGCGAAGCCTTTTCCTGCCTCTCCTGCTCTCGCTGCCTCGATGGAAGCGTTTAAGGAAAGAAGGTTCGTCTCCTCTGCGATATTTCCGATCAACTGGACGATCTGGACGATCTCACTGGATGCAGTTCCTACTTTATTAACTGCCTCTTCCAGGTTCTGTACGGAAGTACTGATATTCTCCAATGCCTGTCCGACACGTTCCATGTCTCCTTTTCCTTTTTCGGAAACTTCTACGGTCTGACGCATCTTTTCTTCTACTGCATCGCTGTCTGCCTTTGTATCTGCCACATAACCTGCCAGTACGGTTGCATTCTCTGCGATCTCATTGACAGAAACAGACAACTGGTCTACGGTCTGGTTTAATTCGCCCATGGACTGTGCCTGGATATTGGCTGCGTCGTTCATGTTATGTGATACATCATCACAGGAGATTGCCTGTCCTTTTAATCTGCCTGAAATATCTCCCATAGAAGAGATCATCACACGCATGGACTCGATAAACTTCTCAACATTGCGGCTCATCACACCGATCTCATCATTGCCTTTGGTCTGAACGGATACGGTAAAGTCTCCGGATGTCATTGCCTTGATGATCTGGGTCAGTTTCTTAACCGGTTTGATCACCATATGAGTAACACGCTCTACCACAACACATAAAATAATGATCGCGATCACACTGATAATGATCATGATCGTACGGAGCTGTGCCAGATCTGCTAATACAATGTCCTTTGGTATGTAGGAAACCAGCACCCAGTTGGTTCCGGTTACTTCCTCAAATACGGTCATGTTTCCATCCATCGTACAGAAACTGTAATCGCCTGCATCGATCTTCGCTGCCACATCACTGAAAAATGTGCTCTGTCCGCTGTCACCGAGTTTCTGTGAGATCATGGCTGAATCACGGTTTGCCAGAATAATACCGCTGTTTGCATCCACAAGGAATGCCTCTGCATTGTCCATCTCAATAAATGAGTTTACGATAACGGAAATACGGTCCAGTGTCATATCTGCGGAAATGACCTTGATATCTCCACTGCCATCATTTAAGATACCGGATGCGCTGACGACATTTACGCCATCTGCATTCTGATACGCAGAACCATATGCCATATTGATCCTTGTGATACCCTCTTTGTACCAGGTACTGTTTAATACGTCACTTTCCTGCTTTGTTGAATCTGCTGCTTTCCGGATCTTTCCATTGCTGTCTGCAATATAGAGGCCCTCTGAATAGTTGGAATTATAACCATAATAACTGTCCAGCATCTTCTGCAGTTCTGCCTCGTTCGGCTTTGTCTGTTCAATCGTCTGTTTTACGATCTGGAACGCAGCCAGGTTTTCATTCAGCCACGCTTCAATATTAGATTCCTGATTGGAAACAGATGATGTTAAAAGGTTCTGGGAATACTTCTCGATGATTCCCGCCGACACGTTATATGCAACTACTAAAAGTACTACAATCAAAACGGCGACTACAGGAATAATCGTCCCAAGCAGCTTTGCCTTAATGGATACAAACCTGTTTTTTGTCTGTTCTTTCATATCTTCCTCCCTAGTCTATTTTTCCTATAATCAGATTAAATTTATTATAGTTTTTTTAGCCTGAACGTCAACGCATTCGCACCAAAAAACAACCATAATTTTACATGATTTTTACAAAGCTATTTGACTTCGTATACATGTATTATTTAAAAAAACAACTTATCTTTTCTTGAAAATGAAATCTGCTGTGCTATAATAGATAAGGTTTATAATGCGTACATCAGAGAGGAGAACCACGCATGGACAGATTAATCATTCCAAAAGATTATCATTCAGAATTGAATCTGCACGATACACAGATTGCGATTAAAACAGTAAAAGACTTTTTTCAGGGAATTATTGCCGACCGGCTTCATTTATCCCGTGTTTCCGCACCACTTTTCGTTGATCCGCTTTCCGGTCTCAACGATAATTTAAATGGTACAGAACGCCCGGTTACCTTTGATATTGCAGAGCAGAACGGACGCAATGCCGAGGTTGTTCAGTCTCTTGCAAAATGGAAACGTTATGCACTCAAAAAATATGGTTTCAGTGAGGGAGAGGGTATTTATGCCGATATGAATGCCATCCGCCGCGATGAAGAAACCGACAACATCCATTCGATCTTCGTTGACCAGTGGGACTGGGAAAAGATCATCCGCAAGGAAGACCGTAACATCGAGACCTTAAAAGAAACCGTCCGCACCGTATACAACTGCCTGCGCAAGACAGAGAAATACATGGCGATCCAGTACGATTACATTGAAGAGATCTTACCACATGACATCTTCTTCGTTACCACAGATGAATTAGAAGAGATGTTCCCGGATTACACTCCTAAGGAGCGTGAATTTTACATCACAAAGACCAAAGGTGCTGTCTGCATCATGAAGATCGGTGATGCTTTAGCAAACGGCGAACCGCATGATGGCCGTGCACCGGACTATGACGACTGGTCCTTAAATGCAGATATCGTTGTTTACTATCCTGTTTTGGATATCGCACTTGAGC
>JBNMKU010000033.1:0-21366 GCA_050874505.1 Roseburia sp.
GTATTATATAAAGTGCTACAGGAGGCGTTTCCTTGAAACCTTTTCTTTCCCTCTTACTTTGCTTTTCCCTGCTTCTTTCCCCGCTTTCGGTGATCAAAGCAGCAGAGACAGCGGATGCGGAGTTATCGATCTCTGCGCCCAGCGTTTTATTGATGGAGGCCTCTACCGGTACCGTCATCTATGAAAAAAATTCCCATGAGATCCGGCATCCCGCCAGCATCACCAAGATCATGACCCTGATCCTGATCTTTGATGCGCTTGCCAGCCACCAGATCTCTCTCTCCGATACGGTCACAGTCTCCGAACATGCCGCCAGCATGGGTGGTTCCCAGGTTTTCTTAGAGCCGCAGGAAACCCAGACCGTCGACACCATGATCAAATGTATCAGTATCGCCAGTGCGAACGATGCCTGCGTTGCCATGGCAGAGTTTATCGCCGGTTCCGAGGAAGAATTTGTCCGTCAGATGAACGAGCGCGCCAAAGGACTGGGCATGAAGGACACCTCTTTTGTCAACTGCTGCGGTCTGGATGTCGACGGACATATGACCAGTGCCTACGATATTGCATTAATGTCGCGGGAACTCATTACAAAATATCCTGCCATCCATGATTACTGTACCATCTGGATGGAAAACATCACGCACACCACCGCAAAGGGTTCCAGCGAATTTGGTCTGACCAACACCAACAAGCTGATCAAACAATATCCTTACACCACCGGCTTAAAGACCGGCTCCACCGGACTTGCGAAATACTGTGTCTCCGCCACGGCAAAAAAAGATGACATGGAACTGATCGCGGTTGTCATGGCTGCCCCGGATTACAAGATCCGGTTTTCCGATGCCGCCACCCTGTTAAATTACGGTTTTGGAAAATGCAGAGTCTATCAGGACAAAAATGACGATGCGCTCTCTCCACTTTCCGTGAAAAAAGGCATCGCCGACTCTGTTTCCATTTCTTATAAAGGTCCGTTCCAGTATATGACAACCGATGGCAAAGACTTAACCGGTGTAAAGAAAAAACTGGAACTCCCTGACGAAGTCAAGGCTCCCATCCGCTCCGGTGAGGTCGCAGGAAAAGCCATCTACACCTTAGACGGTAAGACCATTGGTTCGGTTGATATCCTCTACGATCAGGATATCGCTGCCGCAGGCTACCGGGATTATTTTTACCGCACCATGGCATATTTTACCCCACTGTGACAGCAATGCTGTCACAGTGGTACTATGATAATAGTGGTGCTATGACAACAGCGGTGCTATAACAGTGGTGCCACAAGACGCATCAGACTCTGAATGATACGCACCGGAAACGGTCTGTTTTTGCAGAACGAAACATCCATTTCCTCGGATACCGCAAAGGTCTCCAGACAGTCCTCTTTTACCTGCATGACTGCCGTCGAGCCATAGAGGAATACGCCGCACTCAAAATGCAAAAACAGACTGCGGAAATCCAGATTGATGCTTCCGACCGTTGCGATCTCATCATCACAGACAAAACACTTGGAATGGATAAATCCGGGGGTATACTGATAGATCTTTACCCCCGCCTCAAGTAACGGTCTGTAATAGGACTGGGTCAGCAGATAGACTGTCTTTTTGTCCGGGATGCCCGGTGTCACGATCCTGACATCCACCCCTCTTTTTGCAGCATTGCAGAGCGTGATCAGCATCTCATGGTCGATGATCAGGTATGGCGTATAGATATAGACATAATTTTTTGCGGAACCAATGATATTCAGATAAATATTTTCTCCCACGTTTTCCATATCAAGCGGGCTGTCCCCATACGGCTGGACAAATCCATCGGTCGGATACACTTCCTGCTGATAAACGGATGGCAGAAATGCAGAATAATCCTCGGAAGAACGTTTGATAAAATTCCACATTTCAAGAAACATTACTGTAAGGTTCCAGACCGCCTCTCCCTCGATACGGATGCCGCAGTCTTTCCAGTAGCCAAACCGCGAAGTCAGGTTGACATATTCGTCCGCAAGGTTGATCCCGCCGGTGAAACCGATATTTCCATCCACCACGAAGATCTTGCGGTGGTCGCGGTTATTCATGACCGTCGAAATAAGCGGCAGGAACGGATTAAACGTCACGCAGGAGATGCCTCTTGCCTCAAGCTTTTTAAAATATTTTGGCGGCAGGGTGTTCACGCATCCCACATCATCATAGATAAAGCGTACATCCACGCCCTCTTTCGCCTTCTGTTCCAGAATATCGGCGATCTCATTAAACATGGAGCCTTCCTCTACAATAAAATATTCCATAAAGATAAAATGCTCTGCCCCTTTTAACGCCTCTATCATATCCGGGAACATCTCTTCCCCGCATTTATAATACTTCGTCGCTGTATGTTGATAGACCGGAAATCCTGCCCATTTGTCAATATAGGCTGACTGCCGGTATGCGTTTAAATTTTCCTGTTTCAGTGCCTCTTTCGCCTGTTCATCCGGTTTCATCTGTTTTAAGACTTCTGCATTCACGGCATCCATCCGTTTTCTGGTTCCTCTGGTAAGCCCGGATCTGCCAAACAGGAAATATACCATTAATCCAAACAGTGGTGACAGTAAGATCAGAAATGTCCAGGAAAGTTTATTTGCCGGATTGATCCATTTGTTGACAATGATCAGTACCACAATGATCGCCACCACACGGAGCATCAGGTTTGCGTAAGTGAACTGGTAACTGAACTGCCATAACACCGTACAGAGCCATAAGACCTGCAGGATAATGGAAAGCGCGACAATAAAAAATCTTCCGAATAATAAATGTAATACTTTTTTCATGTGTACCCCTCTTTCCCTTTTCTCAATTTTACTGGTAACCAGTCAAATTGTCAAACCTGACGGATAAAATGCTCCGCGTGGATGACACCCCAGCACTTCTTCCCGATCTGTGCCCCCCTCGGATAAGCACGCTCATACAGTCTTAATTTCATCTCTGCCGGTGTGTAGTCCGGGAAACATTCAAAGGCAAGTGCCAGTGTTCCTGTCACAACCGGAGCCGCCATTGAGGTGCCGCTTTTGGTCGTATATCCCACGCCATTGCTGCTGCAGCTTGTGATCCTGGTTCCCGGCGCCAAGATCTCCGGCTTTACAATGCAGCATTCGGTCGGACCTTTGCCACTGTAGCCTTTCAACAGCTTTTTGCCTGCACCCTCATAGCTGTCATCATCACTGCTTCCGACCGTCACGATCTTTCTGGAAATGCCAGGGATCGTAACCGAATTTTCCTTTGGTCCGTTATTTCCTGCCGCCGCCACGACCATAATGCCCTCATCCCACAGCATATCCACCGCCTCAAGAAGTCTTCTCTGTTCTTCAAATCCTGCCGCCGGAAGCATGCCGACCGAAATATTGAGCAGACGAATCTCGTAGGTTTTCCTGTTTTTTTTCAACCATTCGATTGCCCGAAGGACACTGTCCGTATTACCATTTCCTTTCCGGTCAAGCACTTTTAACATGACGATCCTTGCGCCGGGCGCGATCCCGCTGTATTTGCGGATATGCCGCTCATCTTCCGACATCTTCCCGTTTCCCGCAATGATCCCGGCTATGTGCGTGCCATGTCCGTTGTCATCATAAAGCCCCACTTTTCCATTGCAGAAATCTTTGAATACAACAATCCTCCGGTCAAAATCCGGGTGTACGGCGATCCCGGTATCCATGACCGCCACAGTTACATTCTCCCCACTGATTCCCTTTCTATATACATAATCCGTATGGATAAGTTTTTTCACACGATCCATAATAAAAAACGCCTTTTCTTTCAGTGTATGCAACAGTAAAAGAAAAGGCATCTGCCTAGGTTCTATCCATATGTTCTATTTTTTCTATGGTTTCGGAAAAGGACAGGTTTTCTACACATGCGGTAAGTTCCCGCCAGTCTTTCAGGTACGCTTCGCCTACCTGCATGTTTTTCATCTGTTCGCCCATCTGCATAAAAGCATCCATATCAAACTCTTCTGCTGCCGTCTTAAGCTGTTCGAGAAACTGGTTCAGTTCTTCATCAGATAACTGTTTTTTCTCTTCCTGCGGCTCTGTCTCTCCTAAAAATTTCCGGATTGCCTCCTCGCCATTTTCACAGAGTGTAAGCAGTTCTTCGGTCCGGTCTGATAACGTCTCAAACGGTTCCGTTTTGGATGCAGCTTCCAGTTTTTCAGCAAGTGCAGATACCTCGTTTGCCCCGATCACTCTTGATGCACTTTTTAATCCGTGTACCGTGATCGTATAATTTTCACGGTCCTGCTGCTCTAAATAGTGCTTTAACCGCTCTCTGATCCCCGGTGCACCTGACAGATACGTTTTTAACATGCCACAGTAGATCTCCTGGTCCGGCGTATATCTTTTTGCATCCTCTGCGTTGATCCCCGGTATCGTAACCGTCCATTCGTCCGGTATTTCCATCTCTGTTTCTTTCCCCGGTTCTTTTTGCAGTTTCTTCTCTTTTGGCAGCCATTCCCGTAACACACGGCGAAGTTCTTTTCCTTCAACCGGTTTTGCTACAAAATCCTGCATTCCTGCCGCTAAAAACTTTTCCCTCATGCCGGAAAGCGCGTTTGCAGTAAGCGCGATCACAGGTACCTTGGCATAATAGGGATCTTTTGTACTCTCGGTCAGTTTTCTGATCTTCTGTGTTGCCTCGATGCCATCCATCCCCGGCATCATGTGATCCATAAATATCACATCATAGCGGTTCTGTTTTACAAGCTCAATCGCCTGTGCACCACTCTCTGCTGTGTCAATCTGCATCTGCAGCCCCTCCAGCAGACCGCATGCCACCTGGAGATTTAATTCCACATCATCCACGATCAAAATCCGTGCAGATGGTGCAATATAACATCCCATCTCCCGCTCGGCATCAGCTCTTTTCCTGCTCGCCGTTTCGAAGTTTCCTATCTTCTGCGCATTGATCACTTTCTGTTTTAAGTCAAAGTAAAATTCGGAACCCTCTCCATAGGTACTTTTTAGTTCAATCTGGCTGTCCATTAATTCCAGCAGTTTTACCACGATGCTCATTCCAAGCCCGGTTCCCTCGACATCCCTGTTCTTTTCTTCGTCGAGACGTTCAAATTTTTCAAATAATCGTTCCCTGTCTTCTTCTTTGATGCCGATCCCGGTATCCTTTACCGAAAATAAAAGGACACACTCACCTTTTTCATCCGCTCTCTGTTTTAACGTAACAGAGAATGTCACGCCACCTGTTCTGGTATATTTTACTGCGTTTGTGAGAAGATTCGTAAGCACCTGTCTGATGTGCATCTCATCCCCAAGCAGGGTCTGGGGGATATTTTCATCAATTTTTGTCTTAAAATACAGCCCCTTTTCTTCTGCCAGTGCATGTATCATGCTGCTGGTCTGATCTAACATCTGGATCGTGCTGTACTCTTCCATGCGGACATCCATTCGTCCTGACTCGATCTTGGTCAGATCCAGTATGGAATTGATCGTATCGCGCAGAGAGGTTCCAGCACTTTTGATTCCTGCTGCATACTCTAAGATCTGTGGTTCCCCCGCATCCCTTAAGATCAGTTCATCAAATCCAAGCACTGCATTGAGTGGTGTCCGGATCTCATGACTCATATTTGCAAGAAACTGTGTCTTTGCCTCGCTCGCCTCTTTTACCCGGATGTTCTCAGATGCCAGCCTTAATACCGAGGTAAATGCCAGCGACATGATATAGGCGATCATTCCAAGATTGGTAAGAATGGCATCATCATGGAATGCCCCGATATTCAGCACATATTTAATCACTTCGATCATCGTCAGTGGGATAAAGATAGCGAGTCCGACTAACGGAACCCACCAGAACTTTACCTCATGTCCCTGCTTTGACTCCCTGACATCACTGATAATATCGCTGATCTGGATATAGCCGACAAAGAGGATCTCGAAGATATTGAGTAACTGCGTGAATATCAGGGTCTGTGAGATATCGATCACACCAAGAAAATGCAGGGCATTGTTAAATGCCCACACCACTAACGGTACGACTGCCGCAATCTTTGACAGGCGCACGGTACGCGCTCTCCTGTGGTAACTGTAATAGAGTGCGATTGGAACCGGTGTCAGTGCAAGGATTTCATAAGCAAGCACGCCCCACAGTTTCATATTCTGGAAGAAAAACTGCAGACATCTCGTCTCAGTCAGTTCCCAGAACGCCACGGATGCCGTAAAAAGCGCGAGGCAGAGACACTCCCTGTAAGTCCGTTTTGTCGTAAACATCAGTACAATCCATAACGAGAATAAAACGACAGCAAGCAAAAGCAGTAAGATCGCACCCACCAGGGTTCCCTGACGTTCCTGCATCAGCCGTAAAAAAAAGGTTCCGCGGTCTCCCAGATACACGTTTCCCGGTCCTTTCAGATACCGCTCTGCAATCCCTGTACTTACAATCTTTATCTCTTTTCCGGAATCAGCGGTCGTTAACGGCACTTCGTTCCAGATGTTTCCCGGAAGCGGGAACCAGGTGTCCTTTATCTTTTCATTATTGCTGTTCTGTGGCACAGATCTCTGTAGCACAGAGCTCTGTACTGTAGAGCTCTGTGCTGTAGAACTCTGGACTGTAGAGATTTGTGCTGTAGAGTCATACCGCAGTTCCCCGCCCACATAGATTTTGACACTCGTATGTCTGGAGCGGTAAACAAATTCGACTCCCTCCGGCAGGTCGGGCAGCGTGTTTTCCAGTGTCAGTTCGTCCACACTTCCTGCACTAAGCTGCGCCGGCAGTGTGGTCTCTCCTTTTGTGCCATCGGAAAACAGATAGGTCCAGGGCTGTGCAAAGGTCAGTCCATCGTAGCGCGTGAACTCATAATTTTCGCCGCTTCTTCCGGTATGTACCAGAAAACTTATGGTAATCCCCAAAAAGAGGAAGTACAGCACGATATACCACTTTTCTTTGATCCATGCTTTCATCTTTTATCCCCGCCTATCGGACTCTATTTTTCTGGAAAAAGTCTGCTATGATCTTAAGCAGTTCTTCCTTTCCTACCGGTTTCATCAGATATCCCTGCGGATACAGTTTCAGACAACGTTTCATCGTCTCTTTGTCCGTCACAGAAGTCACGAAAAATACCGGTATCGCAGCACATTTATAATTTTCTGACGAACGGATCCGCTCTAAGAGCTCACCCCCGTTCATCTTTGGCATCAGGTAATCGAGCAGGATCAGATCCGGCAGTTTCTTATTTAAAAACAGGAGTGCATCTCTTGCCGAGCTCACCGCTACCACCTGATAATCCTTGCTCAGATACGCATATTCGGTCTTTAAGATCACCGGATCATCATCCACTAAGAGGATCAACTTGCGGTTCTCCTGTTTCTCTTCTGTCTGCTGTTTTCTGCGGAAAGTACCGATCGCGCAACGCTCGATACCAAATTCGGTGAAGTGTACCTCTCCTGCCGTCATGGCAAGTTCGTCCATCCGGCATCCATACAGGTTGGCAGAGGTTCCCTCATATGCCTTAAAATGTACGATAATGCGTCCTTTCTGTCTGGTCGCTGCTTCGTCTGATTTTAAGATCAGCTGTGTCTTGATCCCGGCATCATTGCCGATCTGCATTGCCTCGATACACTCGCCTGCAATGATCCTGCCACCTAAAAGCATTCCCTTTTTCCCGGTTGCACAGATCTTCTCGCCTGCGATCGCTTCTGTATTGATGATATAATCCACCAAAAGGTCTCTTCCTGCCTTGACGGACTTTGCACCCTCCACGAAATTGGCGGTCAGGCTCTTTCCTGCCTCTAAGACTGCTTTGTCTTTTCCATGCACACCACGTCTCACCAGGATATTTTTTGCTGCGATCAGCTTTGCACCCTCGACCACACCATCGACTTCGATGCTGCCTCCTGCTGTGATCGTCACATCCGTGAGTACATCCCCAAGAACATGCACATCTCCGTTAAAGTGAATATCGCCAAGCGAATATCCGGCATCTCCGTCAATCAACAGACAGTCTTTGACTTCTAACTTTCTGCCCTTTAAAGAAACCCTGCCGTCTAGCATGGCATAATATTCCGTCCCGCGCTGCTCAACATTGATACAGTTTAAACGCTCTCCCTCTTTTGCAGGAAATGGTGCCACGGAGGCTTCAAAGATCGTATATCCTGCCCTGCCCTGTCTTGCCGGATGGTATTCCGCCAGTTTTTCGCCTTTTTTAACCATTTTAATGACCGGAGAATAATCGACGGAACCATCTTTGCGGATGGTCGGAACACACTCCTTTTCCTCTAATGGAAAGAAATACTCATAATATCCATCCATTCCACGTACCGGTGCCATCCCCTGTGCCACCAGATATTTTGTCTCACAGGAAGTTTCTTCCACAAGACGCTTCAATGTCTCTTCCTGTATTCCGGTCCGGATCCCCTTTTTTTGCAATTCCTCTCTGAGCAGCCCTATGGTAATCTCAGTATCTCCCTCCGGAAGTATGTACGCATAAGCTGCCATTGCATCTTTACTTGTTTCGATCTGTAAGGTCCCCAACATAAAAACGCCCCCTTCTCCCTATACGTTCATTATAGCAGAAAAAGCTGTCCTCTGCATAAGAGAACAGCTTTTCTTCTTAACCCTCTGTTGGAACGTCTTTGATAGAAAAGCTAATTCTTCCCATTTTATCTTTTCCAAGACATACAACTTTCACTTTATCTCCTAAGGTCAGCACATCTTCTACATGATTGATGCGCTCCTTTGCAATTTTTGAAATGTGAACCATTCCCTCTTTGCCCGGTGCAAACTCTAAGAATGCACCAAATTCTTTGATGCTTACCACTGTTCCGGTTAAGATCTGTCCCTCTTCAAAATCAGTAGTGATGATCTTGATCATCTCGATCGCCTTGTCCATCTTCTCTGCATCCGTACCACATACAGAAACGGAACCGTCATCTGTGATATCGATCTTTACTCCGGTACGCTCGATGATCTCGTTGATAGTCTTACCTCTCTGACCTACAACATCACCGATCTTGTCCGGATTGATCTGGATCTGCACGATCTTTGGTGCATACTGGCTGACCTCTTTTCTCGGCTCTGCGATTGCCTTTGACATAACCTCATCCATGATGTAGATACGTGCTTCTCTTGTTCTTGCGATTGCTTCCTCTACGATCGGTCTGGTCAGTCCATGGATCTTGATATCCATCTGGATCGCTGTGATACCTTTGTGGGTACCGGTTACCTTGAAGTCCATATCACCGAAGAAATCTTCAAGTCCCTGAATATCGGTCAGTACAATATAATCATCATCAGTATCGCCGGTTACAAGACCACAGGAAATACCTGCTACCATTGCCTTCAGTGGTACTCCGGCTGCCATCAATGACATACAGGATGCACAGGTAGATGCCATGGAAGTAGAGCCGCTTGACTCGAAAGTCTCGGATACGGCACGGATCGCATATGGAAATTCCTCTTCGGATGGAAGAACTGCCATCAATGCTTTCTCTGCCAAAGCTCCATGACCGATCTCACGACGTCCCGGTCCTCTGGAAACTTTGGTCTCTCCTACAGAATATGCAGGGAAGTTGTACTGGTGGATGTATCTCTTTGTTGTGATATTTTCATCCAGTCCATCGATCTTCTGTACTTCGGATAATGGTGCCAAGGTTACCACGTCACAGATCTGTGTCTGTCCACGTGTAAACATTGCGGAACCATGTACTCTAGGGATCAGATCAACTTCTGCTGCCAGTGGACGGATCTGGTTGATTGCACGGCCATCCGGACGTTTGTGATCTTTTAAGATCATTTTGCGGACAGTCTTCTTCTGGTACTGGTAAACTGCCTCACCAAGTACTGCTAACCACTCTTCGTTGTCTGCGAATGCTTCTTCTAATTTCTCTGTGATCTGACGGATGTTCTCTTCTCTCTTCTGTTTCTCATCCGTAAATACTGCCTCTTCCATCTGCTCTGGCGGAACGATCTCTTTGATCGCTGCAAACATCTCATCCGGGATCGCACAGCTTGTATACTCGTGTTTTGGTTTTCCAACTTCTGCCACGATCTGGTTGATGAATGCAATGATGGTCTGGTTGATATCATGGCATTTATAAATTGCCTCGATCATCTTATCTTCCGGGATCTCATTTGCACCTGCTTCGATCATGATCACTTTCTCAGAAGTAGAAGCAACGGTCAGCTGTAAATCTCCGTTGTCCCAGTCTTTCTGGGATGGATTTACGATAAACTCTCCGTTTACCATTCCCATCTGGGTTGTTGCACATGGACCTGCAAATGGGATATCAGAAATTGTGGTTACCAGTGCGGAACCGATCATACCTACGACCTCTGGACGACACTCCGGATCAACGGACATGACCATGTTGTTGATGGTAACATCATTGCGGTAATCTTTTGGGAACAATGGACGCATCGGACGATCAATAACACGTGATGTAAGGATCGCATTTTCAGATGCTTTTCCCTCTCTCTTATTGAAGCCTCCCGGGATCTTTCCTACGGAGTACATCTTCTCTTCAAACTCAACGCTCAGTGGGAAGAAGTCGATCCCGTCTCTTGGTTTGTCAGATGCTGTTACAGTAGATAAAACGGTTGTCTCACCATATTTGATCAGGGCAGCTCCGTTTGCCTGCGCACATACTCTGCCGATATCAACGGTCAGAGTTCTACCTGCAAGTTCCATTGTATAACTCTTATACATATCTTTTCTCCTTTTGCTCTTTACATTCTTTTAAGCAAAAGCGCCGAAACTACTGAAAAATCCATGTCCCACATACACTTTTCAGTGGTCTCGGATCAATGCTTTTGCTATTAAACAATAATGAAAAAATAGAGCGGGAAAAGTTCCCGCTCTATATAACCTGACAGGAACAGGTTCTGTCGGGTCTTTGTCTTATTTTCTAAGACCTAAACGTTCAATTAAAGAACGATATCTCTCGATATCAACTTTCTTTAAGTATGCTAACAGACCACGTCTCTGTCCTACCATCTTTAACAGACCACGTCTTGAATGATGGTCGTTTTTGTTCTCTGCTAAATGTGCGTTTAACTCCTCGATACGAGCAGTTAAGATAGCGATCTGAACCTCTGGTGAACCTGTGTCATTAGGTGTTCTGCCATACTCTTTGATAATTTCCTGTTTCTTGTCCTTTGCGATCATGATTGATCCTCCTTTTAAAATCTTTTGCCTGCCAGAATGTGGCGGCTGTAACGCCAGAATAATCAGTAAAAGGTTGGAGTTTCCATCTACCGAATATCGGCTCAACTTATACAGATGGATTATATCATAAATTCATCTGGTTGTAAATGCCTATTTTAGTTATTAATAATTCTCACTACTTTGACCGGTGTTCTGTAGAATGCTCCCGAGATCTTGATACCCGATTTTGGTGAACTTGCATGTACAACCTGTCCATTTCCAATGTAGATTGCAACATGGTTGATCCGGCTTCCGTTTCCATAGAAGAACAGATCTCCCGGCTGTGCCTCAGATGCAGAGATCTTTTTTCCGCAGTTTGCCTGTGCAACAGAGGAATGAGGAAGTGAAATACCATAGTTGGCAAATACGCTTAATACAAATCCAGAACAGTCAGCTCCTCTTGTAAGGCTTGTACCACCCCATACATATGGGTTTCCGACAAACTGTGTTGCGTAGGATACAAGGGAAACCCTCACATCCGATACTCCCTGTCCGTAGCGGACTTCTGTCATGGTCTGCGCCTTTGCAAGTTCTACGGAAACATCAACATAGTCTGATGATACATAGCCCTCATCGCTGTCTACGTTGATCTTTACCCATCCGTCTAAGGTCTCAAGTACCTCTAACTCTTCTCCGAGTGGCATCATTGTGATGATAGTACTGTCTGTATTCGGCTCCTCTCTGACATAAAGAGTCGTCGTTGTAACGGTTGCGACCGTCTGTCTGACCTCCTGTGCTTTTGCAAGTGCGGCATCTCCGGAAAGCAGATACTCGGAAGATACATAACCCTCTACCTTACCGGATTTGATCTTGGTCCACTCGCCATCCTGCTCTAAAATCTCACATCCTGCATTGTTTGGCATCTTGCCTACCACCTCTGCCTCGGTGCTCGGTGCTTCTCTGACATTTAAGTTGCCATCCACCTGCGCAATACCAAGATTTGTATAGCCATATGCCTCTGCCTGCCCCGCTGCAGTTGTCACTGTATCATTTTCTGCTACCTGCAGGTCATCCTCCGTCATAGCTGCTGTGCTTAACAGATAATCCCCGATCGCATCGGTCGCACCTGCCGCAACATGACTGTCTAAACTGATCGTACCTTCGATCTGATCTGCGATCTGTCTCGATGCACCTGCTGTCAATGCTGTACTTTCGGTACTCTCCTCTGCTGTGACTGCGGCATCTGCTGCAACATCTGCCCTGTTCTGTGTATATGCTGTTCCAAATACAAGTACTCCTGCGATCAGAAGACCTGTTACTTTTATTATTCTCGCTTTCATAGAACCTCCTGCTATCTCAGCTTTTTCTACTTTTATGAGTATAGCAATGATATTTTACAATGTCAACATATATTTGTAATAATTATGTAACATTTTCAAAGTAATTTCTCCCAAAAGCGACATCATTCTGCATCTGCTCTTTCAATGCCTCGATCGAAGCAAACTTTTTTTCTTCCCGCACTCTGCTCAAAAATTCAACGGTTACGGTCTGTCCGTATACATCTCCGGCAAAATCAAGCAGATGTGTCTCCACTCCGACCGGATTTTTCCCCTCGATCGTAGGCTTGCAGCCAACATTTGTAACACCGCGGTAACGTTTCTCGCCCAGTAACACTTCTGTCACATAAACACCATACGGCGGCAGCAGTTTTTCCTCCGGTGGGATCTGATTGATGGTCGGAATACCGAATTTTGCTGCACCGATATGGTTTCCATGCAGGATCTCTCCTGTCACGAAATAATGGTAGCCCAGCAGATGATTTGCTTTCTCGATATTTCCGTTTGCGATCTCTTCACGCACAAAAGTGCTGCTGATATCTCTTTTGTCCTCTTTCATCTTTTCAATGACGAGCACTTCATATCCATACACCGGGGCAAATTTCTGTAACATCTGATAATCCCCTCTGCGCTCATGCCCGAAATGAAAGTCAGAACCTACGACAAAACATCTGACATGAAGCTGTTTTACCATTTTTTCAATAAATGCTTCTGCCTCAAGTGTCATGATTTCTTTCGTAAACGGACACTCGATCAGGTAATCAACGCCGATCTGCTCGAAAATGTGCATCTTTTCCTCATTAGTAGTCAGGACCTTTGCTTCCTCCTGACGGATGCCCTGTCTCGGAGGGATATTAAAGGTAAAAATGACTGCCGAAAGTCCCTCTTCTTTTTTCTTTGCAAGATGTTCCATTAAAAGTTCATGTCCACGATGAATGCCGTCAAACTTTCCCAGAGACATTACCGTTGGCTCTTCGATATAAAAATCTGTCGTATTTGTAATATATTTCATGTCTCAATAAACAATTTTACCGGCTTATACTCCTGTTTCTCCTGCTGATACTCATATAAACCGATAAAATGCCCCTCTTCATCATAAACTCGGACCCGTGCGCTGCCATCTTCCTCCGGTTTTTCTTTCCATGCGGCCTCAGGCAGGCGGTTTCCATTATATAAAAGCTTGTTCCATTCTTTTTTTACCACTGCTTTTTCGTATTGTAAAAAAACAGAATCGACCGAACGGATAAAATCAAAATCCGATGTTTCCCACTCCTGTGGTGCGATCTCTGCGCCCTGGCTTTTGACCCGGCTTTCGATCTCAGACAGTGTCAGCGCATCTTCTACGCGAAACTCAGATACGCGTGTCCGAAGCAGTGACTCCATACATCCTCCGCAGGAAAGACGTTCTCCAATATCCTCACATAAGGTTCTGATGTAAGTTCCCTTCGAACACTCCACACGCATTTTCACCCGTGGGAGCTCCATCTCCAATACAGTGATCGAGAAAATGTGTACCGGGCGTGCCTTGCGCTCGATCACGATCCCCTCTCTTGCCATGTCACATAGTTTCTTTCCATTTACCTTTAGAGCAGAGTACATCGGCGGTACCTGCATATAGTCCCCGACAAAAGAAAGAATGGCTTCTCTCACCTCATCCTCCCCTGCCGTGACTTCACATTCGCGCAGTAGCTGACCGGAAATGTCCTGCGTATCGGTCACTTTGCCAAGCAATAATACGGCTTCGTACTCTTTCTGTTTCTCCGTCAAAAGGTCACAGACCTTGGTCGCTTTGCCAAGACACACCGGGAGCACGCCCTCTGCATCCGGGTCGAGCGTTCCGGTGTGACCGATCTTTTTCATTTTTAAAATACCGCGCAGTTTTGCAACCACATCAAAAGAGGTATACCCCTTTTCCTTGTATACATTGATGATTCCGTTTAACATGGTTTCCATACCTCTTTTTCGTATCTACCTTGTCTGCTGTTTTACATCTTGCACCAGTTTTTCAATCAGCTCATCTGCGTCTTCTTCTGCAGAAAATCCTGCTGCACGCTTATGGCCGCCACCGCCGTATTTTACTGCGATCTCTGCCACATCCACATAGTTGGCAGAACGAAGGCTTGCCTTAAATGCTCCCGGCTCTGTCTCATATAAAAAGATGGCCGTTTCCACATCTTTGGTCACACGCAGCTGGCTTACGATCCCATCCAGATGCTTTGGAAGTACTTCGTACTCTTTCATTTCCTCTAACGTAATGACACTGGAAATACACCTGCCATCCAGATGCAATTTACTCTTTAACAGGGCAAGTCCCATGATCCGGTTCTGGTTATAGGTCTTGGTAAAAAATGTCTCATCCACGATCCTCGGGAAATCAATGCCGTAGGACATCAGCACACCGGCTGCTTCCATCGTCTTTGGCGAAGTGCAGGAATACTGGAACACGCCGGTATCGTTGATGATCCCGGTGTAGATACATTCTGCGATCTCTTTGTTCAGACGCTCTCTCGGGATCAGTTCAAATACGAGCTCGGATGCCGAACTTGCCTCCGGGAAAATATAATTTTCCTGTGCAAAACTCTGATTGCTGATATGATGATCGATACAGACCGTCATCTTTGCTGTCTCAAAATATTTTGCTGCGCCTCCAAGACGTCCCAGATCTCCGCAATCCTGCGCGATAAACAGATCATAAACCTTGTCCGCAGACATATCACTGATGATCTCATCTGCGCGCTGCAAAAATTTAAAGATGTTCGGGATCGGCTCTAAATAGAGTTCCACCTGGAGCTTTGGATAATAGGTCTTAATATAGTTATAGGTTGCCAGGCAGGAACCTACACAGTCCCCATCCGGTCTGACATGTCCGGCTACTGCTACCGTCTGTGCTTTTTCTAAAAAAACATCCAGATTCGTCATCTATGCCTCCTCGTTATGATTCACCTCATCAATCATTTTCGACATCTTCACTCCATACTCGATCGACTGATCCAGTACAAATTTGATCTCCGGTGTATTTCGCAGATTGATGCTCTTTGCCAGCTTGCTGCGGATAAATCCCTCTGCACTTCTTAAACCTGCTAACGTATCTTTCTGGGCTTCCTCGTCACCGAGCACGCTGATATATGCCTTGCAGGTCTTTAGATCCGGAGCCACCTCCACGGCTACAACGCTGGTAAACGGATGGATCCGCGGGTCTTTGATCTCCCCGCGGATGATATTAGACAGCTCCTTTAAAACTTCTCCATTGATCCTGGTATTTTTAATGCTGTTTTTTCTCATTTTCTATCTCCATATTGAAATGATTAACGTGGTACCTCAACCATAGTATATGCTTCTACCACATCAAACTCTGCAATATCATTGAAGCCTTCAAATACAAGACCACACTCGAATCCTGCTTTGACTTCTTTGACATCGTCTTTGAAACGTTTTAAGGATGCCAGATTTCCTTCGAAGATCTGCTCACCCTCACGGGAAATACGCACTTTGCATCCTCTCTGGAATACACCGTCAAGCACATAGGAACCTGCGATATTTCCGACACCGGATGCCTTGAAGATCTGGCGTACTTCTGCATGACCGATCACTTTTTCCTCAAATACCGGGTCTAACATGCCCTTCATTGCTGCGGAAACATCCTCGATCGCATTGTAGATGACTTTGTAAAGTCTGACATCGACATTCTCACGCTCTGCAGTGACTCTTGCGGTCTGATCCGGACGTACGTTAAATCCGATGATGATCGCATTGGAAGCAGAAGCTAAGCTGACATCGGATTCGTTGATGGCACCAACGCCGCCATGGATCACTTTTACAACAACTTCTTCATTGGACAGTTTGACAAGACTCTGTTTTACTGCCTCTACGGAACCCTGTACATCTGCTTTTACGATGATATTTAACTCTTTTACATTTCCTGACTGGATCTGTGAGAACAGATCGTCTAAGGACATCTTCGCCTTGGTATCCTCGATCAGCTTATTCTTGCTCTCGGAAATATAGGTCTCTGCAAATGCTCTTGCCTCTTTCTCGGTCGGTGTGGAAACGAATGTCTCACCTGCTTCCGGAACAGCGGAAAGTCCTAAGATCTCTACCGGAGTAGATGGGCCTGCCTCTTTGACTCTTCTTCCCTGATCGTCGATCATGGCACGTACTTTACCATAGCAGCTGCCGCATGCGATCGGCTGACCAACTTTTAAGGTACCTTTCTGTACCAGTACGGTTGCTACCGCACCTCTTCCCTTATCCAGCTGGGCCTCGATGACAAGACCTCTTGCATTACGTTTTGGATTTGCTTTTAACTCGAGCACTTCTGCAGTCAGAAGGATCATCTCAAGCAGGTTGTCGATACCCTCTTTGGTATGTGCAGATACCGGACAGAAGATGGTGCTTCCACCCCAGTCTTCCGGGATCAGTTCATACTCGGATAACTCCTGTTTTACACGCTCGATGTTTGCACTCGGTTTATCGATCTTGTTGATCGCAACGATGATCTCTACGCCTGCTGCCTTTGCATGGTTGATCGCCTCTACGGTCTGTGGCATAACACCATCATCTGCTGCTACAACGAGGATCGCGATATCAGTAGAGTTTGCACCACGCATACGCATTGCGGTAAATGCCTCATGTCCCGGTGTATCCAGGAATGTGATGTTCTGTCCGTTGATGGATACAACAGATGCACCGATATGCTGTGTGATACCACCTGCCTCACGGTCTGTCACACGGGTAGAACGGATCGCATCCAGTAAAGATGTCTTACCATGGTCAACGTGACCCATAACACAGACTACCGGTGGACGTGCAACTAAGGTCTCTTCCGGATCGTCCTCTTCTTTTAACAGTTCTGCGATCACGTCGATCTTCTCTTCCGGTTCGCAGATGCAGTTGAACTCTAATGCGATCTCTTCTGCGGTCTCATAATCTACTTCCTGGTTGACTGTAACCATGGTGCCTTTTAAGAATAATTTCTTAACGATCACTGCCGGCTGTACTTTCATCTTGTCAGCAAGCTCTTTGATCGTTAATTTCTCCGGCAGTACCAGAGTACGGATCACATCTTCTTCCTGTTTCGGCTGTGGCTGCTGCGGTTTCTTTTTGCCACCGTTCTTCTCAAGGTTGACAAATCTCTCCTGCTTCTTGCCGCCAAGTGCATCATAATCGTTGCGCTGTTTTGCATTTTTGTTGCGGTCTTTGTCACGCTCTCTGGACTCTTTGCCACGCAGTTCATCCGGTGCTGCAACCGCTTCTTTGTTGAAACGATCGAGTTCACGGTCGAGTCTGCCACCAGATTCTTTACCGCGATACGAATTGCCTTTGCCGCCGTTTCGATCACCCTGACCGCCATTTTGGCCCGGTCTGTTATTCTGGTAAGGTCTCTGATTACCGTCACCTCTGCCACCTCTTTCTCCATATGGACGCTGTGGTCTGTCTCCGTTGTTGTTACGGTTAAAGCCGCCCTGGTTTCTTCTGCGGTCGCCCTGGTTTCCGTTCTGTCCCTGTCTGCGGTCGCCATTACCCTGACGGTTATCTGCATATACGTTCTGACGTCTGGTTCCGTCTGCATTTTCGTATACGTTTTCTCTTCTTGGCTGCACGTTTTCCTGCTCTTTTACAGGTGCTTTTGGTGCTGCTTTTGCAGCTTCTTTTTCTGCAGCTCTCTTTTCTGCTAATTCTGCTGCTTTTGCGGCTGCTGCGCGTTCTGCCTCTTCTGCTGCCTTGGCTGCCTCCGGATTAATGGCTCTCTCGAACATCTTTCTTACATCAACGCTTGATGTGGATGGTCTGGATGCCGGACGTCCGTTTCCGCCTGCTGCCTGTGGACGGCGTGCGCCATTGTTGCCATTTCCGTTTGGACGGCCGTTTCCCTGTCCGCCAGGACGTCTGTTTCCGCCATCACGACGGCCATTTCCCTGTTTACTATACTGTGCATTATAAACAGCTGTTATACTGGATTTTTTCTTTGGACGTTCTGCGCCATTGTCAGCCTTTGCGGCGTCCTCTTTTGCAGGTGCCTTCTGCTCCGGTGCAGCCTTTTGAGCCTCTGCCGGTGCAGTCTCTTTCTCTGCTTTGGAAAACTTTTTGCGTACCATCTGCTGTGCAGCTTCCTCGATGTTGCTGCTGTGTGATGTTACTGCGTATTCCGTTGTATTTAAAAATTCTATAATCTGTTTATTTTCTAACCCTAATTCTTTTGCAAGTTCATGAACTCTCATTTTTGCCATATAGCTAAATTCCTCCATTATTCAGTTGTTATTGTTGTTTTCAGTTTTTCTTCGATCGAATGTGCAAGCCCCTCATTCGTGATTGCAAGCGATGCCCGAAATTCTTTTCCGATGAAATGTCCCAGTGTCTCTTTGTCCGCATAGACATACATTGGCACTTCATAGAAATCCGTCATATTCCGAAACATTTTCTGTGTATTTTCTGATGCATCCCCGGCAACGATGACAAGATATGCACTTCCATCTTTTACCGCTTTTTCCGTAGAAAACTCTCCGCTGGCAACGCCACCTGCTTTTGCTGCAATGCCAAGCATCGATAACACCTTATCTGGTCTCAAGATCTTTCATCTCCTTTGTCAGCATGTCATATACATCCTTAGGAATTGACATTTTAAATGATCGTTCCAAACCCTTGCTTTTGATTGCCTGTTCTAAGCATTTGCTGTTCGGACACAGATATGCTCCCCTGCCATTTTTTCTTCCGGTTGTATCTAACATAATTTCTACCGCATCTTCTGACTCCTCAGAAGTCGTCCTGATCACCCTGATCATGTCATTTTTGGCTTTCATCTCATGGCAGCCGACACACTGCCGCATCGGTATCTTTTTGTTTGCCATTCCATTCACCTCTATTCTTCTGCGGTGTAATCCTCTGCGTTGTCTGCTTCTTCTACATATTCACCGTCAGCCTCGCTGTCGTAGTTTTCTGCTTCTCCGGTTCCCTCTTCGTAATCTTCCTCTTCATAATACTCATCATCTTCGTATTCATTCTCATAATCAAGGAAATCACCGGATTCTCTCGCCTGTGTCTCGCTCTTGATATCGATCTTAAATCCGGTCAGTCTTGCTGCAAGTCTTGCATTCTGTCCTTCTTTACCGATCGCAAGGGATAACTGATAATCTGGAACAACAACTTTTGCTGCTTTCTCCTCTGCATCTGCGATAACGGAGATTACTTTTGCCGGGCTTAATGCGTTCTCGATCATCATTGCCGGGTTCTCATTCCAGGTGATGATATCGATCTTCTCGCCACGGAGTTCCTCAACAATGGCATTTACTCTCGCACCGTTGATACCAACACATGCTCCAACCGGGTCTACGTTTGGATCGTTTGACCATACCGCGATCTTGGTTCTGCTTCCTGCTTCTCTGGCGATCGCTTTGATCTCTACGATACCGTCTTTTACTTCGGTTACCTCGGACTCAAACAGTCTCTTTACTAATTCCGGATGAGTTCTGGAAACTAAGATCTTTGGTCCTTTTGAGGTGGATTTTACTTCTAAGATGTAAAGTTTGATACGCTCGGTCGGCTGGAATACCTCGCCTTTTACCTGCTCGTTCTCGGTTAAGATAGCATCTACTTTTCCAAGATTGATGCTGACGTTCTTTCCAACGTAACGCTGTACCACACCGGTCACTACATCTTTTTCTTTGCTATAGTACTGGTCAAATAATACCTTGCGCTCTTCCTCACGGATCTTCTGTAAGATCACGTTTTTCGCATTCTGTGTTGCGATACGTCCAAACTCTTTTGACTGTACTTCTACGTTGACAACATCTCCAACTTCATATTTGGAGTCGATCATCTTTGCATTTACCAGGCTGATCTGCTCTACTGCATCCTCTACGGTCTCAACAACTGTTTTCTCCTGGAACACATGAAACTCACAGGTCTGTGGGTCAATGCTTACTTTTACATTCTCTGATTTTCCAAAATGGTTTTTGCATGCAGTAACAAGGGAATTTTCGATTGCCTCTAATAATGTCTCCTTGCTGATATTTTTCTCCTGCTCGATTATATTTAACGCTTCTAATAACTCGTTATTGCTGCTCATTTTTTTATCCTCCTAAAATTTATTTGTCGTTATTATTACGCAGTATCCCTACACGATCGTTTTAAAAATCAAATGCCAGACGGATCAGTGCGATATCTGCTTTTTCAAACGTCATCGTCTGTCCATCTTCCATCTCGATCGTGACTGTTTTCTCATCATATGCCTTTAATATTCCGTAAAACTCTTTTTCCCTGTTGATTGCACGATAGGTTCGGATCTCAAGCTCCTTGCCCATGCTGCGGATATAATCTTTTTCTTTTTTTAAGGGTCTTCCAAGTCCCGGAGAACTTACTTCAAATACATAGGAATCTTCTACGAAGTCTTCCTGATCCAAAATCTCGTTCATTTCACGCGCTACGGCTTCGCAATCGTTTACCGTAATGCCGCCTTCTTTGTCAATGTAAGCTCTTAAGTACCAGGTTCCCCCTTCTTTCACATACTCCACATCCACAAGCTCAAAATTCATGCGCTCGATGATCGGAGTGATCAGTTGCTCGGTGCGCGCTTCGTAATCTTCACGCTTTGACATGTATACACCTTCTTTCTTCCATATTCAGTTTTCATTCGAAATGACTCTTAAACGTGAATTGAGAGAGAACTTTCGCTCTCTCTCAACCTAGTCATCGTGTTATCATTTAGTAATGTAACACTTTTTCCCTTAAAATGCAAGCATTTTACCTAAATTTCACATTCCGCGGATAGTAGCCCGGATTTTTGTAAAAAAAATATCAACATACCATCTGGTATATTGACATTCTTTCGGGTTGGGCTGTTTCTTTCTTTCGAAATAACAGTGAACAGCTTGTAGGGGAATCGAACCCCTGTTTCCGCCGTGAGAGGGCGGCGTCTTAACCGCTTGACCAA
>JBNMKU010000034.1:0-21342 GCA_050874505.1 Roseburia sp.
GAGCAGATCCGATTAATTTACCGTTTAACTCCGGGATAACAAGACCGATTGCTTTTGCAGCACCTGTGCTGTTAGGAACGATGTTAACTGCTGCTGCACGAGATCTTCTTAAATCACCTTTTCTCTGAGGTCCATCAAGAGTCATCTGATCACCTGTGTAAGCATGGATTGTTACCATGATACCAGACTGGATCGGTGCATATTTGTTTAATGCATCAGCCATAGGTGCTAAACAGTTTGTTGTACAAGAAGCTGCTGAAATGATTGTATCAGAAGCTTTTAATGTTTTGTGGTTTGTATTGTAAACGATAGTAGGAAGGTCATTTCCTGCTGGAGCAGAGATAACAACTTTTCTAGCACCTGCATTGATATGAGCCTGAGCTTTTTCTTTGCTTGTGTAGAAACCGGAGCACTCTAATACAACGTCTACTTTTAAGTCTCCCCATGGGCAGTTGTTTGCATCTGGGAATGCGTAGATTTTGATCTCTTTTCCACAAACGATGATAGAGTCATCTGTTGAAGATACTTCATCTGCATGCTCGTATTTACCCTGAGATGAATCATATTTTAACAAATGTGCTAACATTTTTGGGCTTGTTAAATCGTTGATTGCTACTACTTCATATCCTTCTGCTCCAAACATCTGTCTGAAAGCAAGACGACCAATACGGCCAAATCCATTGATTGCTACTCTTACTGCCATTTTTAATTCCTCCTAGAATTTGTAAATGTAATCGTGGAACATATGGTGTTGTCCCAAGCTGTTTTCATTTTAACCAATTTCACTCGAAAGTTCAAGCCTTTTTCGCTACTTTCTTCTGTGTTTGTTAAATTTTTCACTATATAGCCCTTTTTCCCGCTATTTTCTGGAATTTTATACAAAATCACAAGAAAATCTTCTTTTTAAATTCAAAATACGTTATGATAGACATATCTATATTGATTTTTTTCGAAAAAGAATGGGGGATTTCTATGTCTGGATTATGGGACACGCACATGCACAGTCAGTTTTCCGGTGACAGCAGGGCACCGCAGGAGAGCATGGTCGCCTCTGCCATTGCAAAGGGATTAGACGGGATCTGTTTTACCGATCATCTCGATATTGATTACCCGGAGGAACCGGATCTGTTCCTTTTGGATCTGCCAAATTACAGTGCCTCGGTTCATGCCCTGCAGGAACAGTACAAAGACCGCATTTCCATCCGTTTCGGGATCGAACTCGGATTGCAGCCGCACCTTGCAGACATCCACTCGGATATCTTAAAACAGTATCCGTTTGATTTTGTCATCGGCTCTTCCCATGTGGTCCACGGAAGAGATCCTTATTATGCCCCATATTGGGCGAACCGCACCGAAGAGGATGGCTGTATGGAATACTTTTCTTCTATATTAGAGAACATCCGCGCGTTTGATGATTTTGATGTCTACGGTCACCTGGACTATGTGGTGCGTTACAGCCCTTCCCGCGGTGCCTCCTATGACTATACGCAATACGCAGATATCATTGATGAGATCTTAAAACTTCTTATTCAAAAGGGAAAAGGCATTGAGATCAATACCGCAGGTTTTAAATATGGTCTCTCGCACCCGAACCCGACGGAAGGCATCATCGCCCGCTACCGCGAACTGGGAGGCGAACTGATCACGATCGGTGCCGATGCCCATGCGCCGGAGCATGTCGCCTATGATTTTGAAAAAGTTTCTGATATTTTAAAAGCTGCCGGATTTTCCTATTATACGGTCTTTTCTGACCGGAAGCCGGAAATGAAAAAACTATGAGAAACGCGCTTTGCGCATTTCCCATAGTTTTTTTATGACATTTTTTCATTTATTTTTCTTGCCAGGTAGACAAACGGCGTATCTGCAAGGCTTGTCACGATAAAGATCACATAGCTTGCCAGTGCGATATTAAGTAACACCGGGAACTCATACATGCCCCAGAACGCTCCAAAGGTATATAATATGGTATTTAAAAGCTGTGAGATCAGCGTGGAGCCGTTGTTACGCAGCCACAGGAAACGTTTCTCATCGCCAAATTTTGTTTTTGTAAAATTCCACCATTTATGATATGCCCACACATCAAACCGCTGGCAGATGGCATAGACCAGTACGCTGACGATCATCAACCGCGGCGTATTGGAGAAAATGCTGCGGATCGGTTCCTGTGCCCAGTCGTTTGCACTTGGCTGATAAAGCAGCCAGCTCTGTGAAATGATAATAAATAAGACTGATGTAAAAATTCCAAGGTTTACCGCTTTCTGCGCCTCTTTTTTTCCGGCGATCTCACTTAAGATATCTGTAACCAGAAAGGTAGATGCAAACAGGATGTTTCCCAGCGTCTGCTCCATTCCAAATGCATTGACCAAGATCAGCACCTCAATATTTGCCGTTATGGTTGCGATACAGGTAAAACAGTACAGTCCTGTTTTTCCAAACAACCGGAATGCAAGCAGCACCCCTCCGTATACGACCAAAAGACTCGCTATCAGTAACAGTTCATTCATTCTTCTCTCGCTCCTTCTTCTACTCCTCCGACACCGAAATCCGTGTTTTCCATTAAGATATCCACTCTGACATTGTCTTTGTATTTTGGATATATGTTTTCCCTGAAACATCGGATCACATCTGCATCCGGGTGGATCTCTGTGGTATTTTCCACCATAATGTTGATACAAATTCTTTCAAAATAAGCAAGACCTGTTTCCACATCAAAAGACATGCTCTCTTTTGTCTGTCCGTGGATCCCAAACAACAGGCAGACTTCATCTGCCACGTTTGCGATCTCCTCCGGTGTGGCTCCTTCCATTCCTTTATCAAATACTTCTCTGCGGAATGTCTCATCAAATGTCTCCACACCCATTTTTATTTTCAGAGTAATCCCCAGCTCTTTGAAATGTCTGCGCCACTTTTCCACATGTGCGCGGTACATCCAGTGCACCTCAAACCGCAGTGTATGGATCCCCTTTTTCTGGCAGGTTGTCTCGATCTCTGCCATCGTCTTTTCATCCAGTTCCAAAAAACTGCCGGAATTGATGACTTCAAGGCTTCCATACTGCCCGGTTACTTTTTTTAGCACTTCCCGGTTCAGTTCGTAATTTTCTTCCTCGTTTTTCGAAGAATCCAGATGATAATCGCAGAACCTGCACCGCTTAAAACGACATCCGCTGCCGCGGAGCATTACGATCTCTCTTGGATTTTTTTCTGTTATCACACTATACCGGATATAATTTGTCTGCTGGCTCATGTTTCCCTCTTTTCCCATTGTAAAACAAAAAAAGATACCTAAATCAAAGACCATTCAGATACCTCAAACACAGCCATTGCATCGATACTGCAACTGCTGTTACTCCCTAGTTTTGTTTATAGACAGGATGGTCACGAACTGTCTTATTTTATTTTTCAGAATCCTTTTTAAATCTAAAGTAAAAAAATCTGTATACAGCATCAAGTACTGTAACAGATTTTTTTACGGATTGCAAGTTTTTTTTGCAACTACTTTATTATTTTGCTTTTACCTTTACTGCAGATGACATTCCTGTCTCAAAATCTGCCTGTAATGCGTTGGTTCCGACTGCAACTACTTTATAGTAGTATGTCTTACCTTTCTTTACCTTCTTATCCACATAAGAGGTTTTCTTGGTTGTTCCTACTGCAACGAAGCCATTGTTCTTCTTGGTAGAACGATATACCACATATTTCTTGGCACCGGCTACTTTGTTGATGGAAATGGTAACTTTTCCACCTTTTGCTTTTGCACTCTTGATGCTTGGAGTTGCATTAAAGGTAACGGCTGCACCCTTGTTTGCATATCCTGCGGAAGCAACTTTTCCATTCTCTGAGTAAGCAACTACGAAATAGTAATAGGTTACACCAGACTGTAACTGTCCGCCATCAATTGCCTTGGTTCCAACGATCGTACCATCCTTTCCTTTGTAATCATCATAGGAAACTTCATTGAAAGACTCATCCATATTGCTTTCTTTTACGATTGTTTCGTAATCATTTAAGCCATAGTATGTCTTCTGATCTTTGTTGTATTTCGTTGCAGGGCTGGTAGAACGATATACTTTGTAGTATGCTGCTCCGGAAACCGCTTTCCAGCTTACCTGTACTTTATTGTTTGCTGCACCATTGGCATCCTTTACGGATACATTTTTCGCAGATACGGATTTTACGGCTGCTAATGATACGCTGCCACCGCCATTACCATAAGACCAATCGGACCATTTCTTGCCATCGTATGCACGTACCCGAACTCCACTTACGTAATCACCAGTTGTCAGACTGGAAATCGTCACTGCTGTTTTCTTTGTAGATACAACAACCGGTTCCTCGGTGTATGCCTTACCCCGGCTATTGTACTTGGTATATTTTACTTCATATTTCTTTGCGTAAACATTCTTATCCCAGGTTACTTTTACCTTTGATTTGCTTAATACTGCTTTTACATTGGTTGGAGCGGTAATGCCTAACGTAACCGATGCATTGTCTTTGATGGTCTTGGTTTCTTTTCCATCTTTGTAATATGCAACAACCTGATAGCTGTATGTCTCACCGGCATTTAATTTCTTATCGGTATAGCTTACAGTCTTTGCCTTATTGATGGTTTTTACCAGTTTCCATTTTTCGTTGCTCTTGATACCGGATTTGTTGGATGCAGAATAAACATCATCTGTGGATGCTGTAGAACTCCGGTATACTTCGTATTTGGTTGCACCTGTGACCTTGGTCCATTTTACTTTTACTGCGTTTTTGCCTGTCATGGCAGCTGTTACATCAATATAGTTACTGATGCTTGTCTCAGCAGAGAATGCAACATAATCACTGTATGCCTTTTTCTTGGTTACGGTGTTATATACATAAGCTCTTGCCTTGTAGCTGTAAGTGGTACCTGTCTTTAAGTTCTTGTCCACATACTGTGCAGATGTTGTGGTTGCAAGTTTCTTATATTTGCCCTTGTTATTCTTCTTGTATATCTCATAACCGGTTACACCAGACTGTTTGTCAAAAGTCATGGTAATGCTGGTCTTCTCTGATTTGGTAGAAGGTTTGCCTGGTTTTGCAAGAACACCCGTTGTGCTGATAACAGAAGATGCTACAACATCATTGTAATTACCATATTTTACAGTTACTTCTTTGTTTTTGTTGTTTAATCTGCTTCCTACATATGGGGTTGTTGCAGAACGATCGGTACTGTAATTTTTACTGCTGACAGTAACTGCTACAAAATAATAGGTTTTATTTGCAGGAACACTGATAGATACACCATCTCCTGTTCCAGCATCTCCACTGTAGATTCCCTCTTCTGTTACTTTCTGCTGTGCGATCTGATATGCTTCGCTTACCTTATCATCATCTGTATAAGAAACAGTATCAGTATCTCCATCCTCTGTATCATATACATAGGTACCTGTTGCATCGATCAAATCTAACAGATAGTCATTGTTAGAGAATGCATTCTTATCGGTTGTGTAATAAATGTGCACATCTGTGCTTGATGGAAGTTCATCCCATTTTAAGTTGTATGTTCCGTCTGTCTGCGCTTCTGCAGAAAAACCGGTTACCGTAACTGCATCACTGCTTACTTCATCTGCGGTAGCCAAAACAACATCTGATGCCTGTCCATAACCTGTCTTATAAGTATCGCTTTCATAATTTACACGAGCTTTTACACGATAATAGTGATACTTATAATTGTTTAACGAATAAGCCTTATAGGTATCATCTGTACTGTCACGATCAACCTCGTAAAGGAAATTATCATCATCATCGTACTGACTTCCCCAATCAGAATATGCTCTCTCCCAGTCTGCATCCGTAAGTGCTAATTCCTTATCTGCAGAAATACTATATACTGTATAAGAAGATGCAGCCGGTACTTCTGACCAGTTCAATTCTACTTCATTGTTCTTTTTCTTTGTAACAGTCAGACCAGTTACCGCAGGTACTTCCTGTAACTGTTTTTCCCCTTCGTTTGCATAGGCATAGGCTTCTGACCATGCACCGGTCTTTGCAATGGCATAATCTGTTTTATATCCGGTTACAGCATCCTTGTCATTTTTTACAGCTGTACTTGTCTCGGTATAATATACCGCCCTTACCTCGTAGGTATTCTGCTCTCCATCTGCATAGACATCAGTTGTTTTAAAGTCATTGTCCGTTGTAAATGTCTGACCATCTGCTGTCTCGTTGTCAAGTTTTGCAACGATTCCGTTTACTTTTACCTGATATCCGATATGATATAATTTACCATTCTGTTCGATCTCAGTGTTATTCGTAACCGCGTTCCATGACAGATACTGATGATGTTTTGTAAAGGAAATCTCATTGTACTTATAGGCATATACGGTATATTTTCCTGCGGAAACATACGTTGTATTTATACCAGTATAGTCTTTTCCATCTGCTTCGTAATAGCTTACGGAAGAATCGGTATCTGCTACCTTCTTACCATACTTAGTTTCTGCATCGTCATAAGAAGAAACTGTACCTAACACATCTACTTCGCTTGACACTGTTACATAATATACTGTCTTACCTGCATTATTCTCGGTCGAAAGAACAGTTTCATAATATTTTCCATCATCAAACAGATAAAGTCCTGTCTCCGCATCCGTTTTCTGTTCCTCTGTGAAAGTTTTTGCCACTTTACCGGATAATTCGCATGTTCCATTATTATAATCTGTTGCATCATCATAATAAGTGTCGTTATACTTATAAAGTCCGGTTTCAGAATCTTTCTTCTCTGCCGCTTTTCCTGCGATGGTAATAGAATCGTCTTCACTCTGTGTCTCGTTAACATAGGAATACTCTTTTGTTACCTTATCATCATCGCTATAGAAAGTACTATCTGTCCTCTTGTCTCCCTCTAATCCGATAACGGTAGATACCCCTACTTCATCGCCAAGCACAACATCATCTGCAGTTACCTCTTCCGCATCTGCTTCTGTTGTCTCTTCCTCGATTGCCTCTTCTTTCTCGGTAGATTCTGTTGCTTCCATAGCTTCGGTCTCTGCTTCCCCGGTTGCCTCAGTAGATTTCTTCTCTGCTGCCTCTGTTGTCTCGGTAGACTCAGTTGCTTCGGTTGCCTCGGTTGTCTCAGCAGCTTCGGTCTCTGCGACTTCGGTTGTTGCAGCCGGGACTTCTGTACCTGCTGTCTGTGCAGCAAGTGTTGGTACTGCATCACCTACAACCATGCTGGCTGCTAAAATGATCGCACCTACCCGTGTACTCATTCCACGTCTTTTCATTTCGTACTTCTCCTCTCAAAATGTATTACCTGTAAATCCATTTTACCATATTAATACTTTACTACAGTACATTTACAAGTCTCTTTTAGTCTATCACTTTTACATATGAAATACAATCCATTTTTCATAAAATTTTCACATATTTTTCATGTAGTTTTCATTATTTCATCACATCGCGTAGAAAACACTGCCTCAATAATACTTAAAAAGCCAGAAAACCGACTGCAGTTTTCTGGCTTTTTAATCCTTTATTTTGCTTTTACTTTTACAGCAGATGACATTCCTGTCTCAAAATCTGCCTGTAATGCGTTGGTTCCGACTGCAACTACTTTATAGTAGTATATCTTACCTTTCTTTACCTTCTTATCCACATAAGAGGTTTTCTTGGTTGTTCCTACTGCAACGAAGCCTTTGTTCTTCTTGGTAGAACGATATACCACATATTTCTTGGCACCGGCTACTTTGTTGATGGAAACGGTTACTTTTCCAGATTTTGCCTTTGTACTCCTGATGCCTGGAACTGCATTAAAGGTAACGGCTGCACCTTTGTTTGCATATCCTGCGGAAACGACTCTTCCATTCTCCGTATACGCCTTTACGAAATAGTAATAGGTTACACCCGTCTGTAACTGTCCATAATCGATCACGTTCGTCCCAACAATGGTGCCGGATTGTCCTTTGTACTCCGTATAATGTACCGTATTGTTGTACCCCTCATCCTGGTTGCTCTCTTTTGCCACCAGATTTTCGCCGTAATAACCCTCCAGATTTTTATAGCCATATATTTTTCTGTCCTTATCATATTCTGTCGCCGGACTGGTTGACCAGTATACTCTATAGTATGCTGCTCCCGGAACTGCCTTCCAGCTTACCTGTACCCTGGTACTCGTGCTTCCATCCGCACCTTTTACGGTTACATTCTTCGCAGACACACCTTTTACTGCCGGCAGACATACGGTAGTGTTGTTACTGCTGTTGTACCAGTAAGACCAGTAGGACCATCTTTTTCCATCAAAAGCACGTACCCGCAGATTATCCAGATACTCCCCTGTTGTTAAACCGGAAATGGTTACTGTCGTCTTCTTCGTAGATACAACAACCGGATCATCTGTAACTGCTTTTCCCTGGCTGTCTCTCTTCGTATATTTTACTTCATACTTCTTCGCATAAGCATTTTTGCTCCAGGTCACTTTTACTTTGGAGCCACTCAATACCGCTTTTACATTGGTTGGCGGAGCGATCTGCATTTCAACGGATGCTCCGTTACTGATCGCTTTTGTCACCTTTCCTTCCTTATAATATGCCACTACAACATAGCTGTAAGTTTCACCCGTATTCAGTTTCTTATCCGTATAGCTTACGGTCTTTGCCTTACCAATGGTTTTTACCAGTTTCCATTTTGCATTATTCTTTAATCCGTCATATTTTATCGCACTCCGGTTCAATACGGAGTAAACATCATCCACCGATTCGGTAGAACTCCGGTAGATTTCGTACTTTGCTGCACCTGCTACCTTCGTCCATTTTAATTTCACTGCATTTTTGCCTGTCATAGCAGCTGTCACATCAATATAGTTATTTGTGCTTGTCTCAGCGGAAAATGCAACATAATCACTGTATATTTTTTCTCTGGTCACCGTGTTATAAACATAAGCTCTTGCCTTATAGCTGTAAGTCGTATTTGTTTTTAAATTTTTGTCCACATACTGTCTGGATGTCGTCGTTGTGAGTTTTTTATATTTTCCCTTCTTATTTTTCTTATAGATCTCATAACCGGTTACACCGGACTGATTCGTAAACGTCATGGTAATGCTGTTTTTTTCTGATTTGGTAGCAGGCTTTTTCGGCTTGGACAAAGTACCGGTTGCACTGACCATTTCTGATACAGCAACGTCATTGTAATTACCATATTTTACAACTACCTCTTCGCAGTCCCCATTTATTCTGCTTCCCACATACGGGGTCGTAGCGGAACGATCTACATTGTGATTTTTTTCGGAAACGGTCACCGCTACAAAATAATAAGTTTTACCTGCAGGAACACTGATTAAAACTCCACTCCCGGTCCCTTCATCTCCATCATATTTTCTTTTCAGGGTTACTTTCTTCTTTGCTATGTTGTATGCATCCTGCACCGCATAATCACTCTTATAAGGCACCGTCTTTGTCGTGCCTCTGTAAGCACTGTCTACATAAGTACCTTCCGCATCGATCAGATCTAGCAGATAAGCACCATTTGAAAACGCATTCTGATCGGTCGAATAGTAGAGATACACATCTGTGTCAGAAGAAAGTTCATCCCAGTTTAATCTGTAATCTCCGTCCGTCATTGCTTCTACCCGAAGACCGGTTACCGGAACTGCCAGACTGTCCGTCTCCTCCGCTACCATCGTTACTACATCGGATAGTCTTCCAGCACCCTGCTTATAGGTATCATTGGCGTAGCCGATATAGGTCTTTACACGGTAATAATTGTATTTATTCTTCAAAGAAAAGGTCATATACGTATTTGAGGTACTCGTATAATCTGCCTTATTCCAGTCTGCATCCGTAAGTGCTAATTCCTGATCAGAGGAAATGTTGTAAACATAATAACTGGTGGCTTCCGGCACTTCATCCCAGTTTAACTCTACGGTATTGTGCTTTCTGATCCCCGTCAGATTCGTTACAGCCGGTGCTTCCTGTAATTCTCCCTCACTTGTATAGCCAAAGGCAGCCGACCATTCTCCTGTCTTTGCGATCTCATAGGTGGTCAGATAGCCGGCATCCCCATTTTTATCCGTTCGCACCGTCTGCGTTGCGGTGTAATAAATTGCCCTTACTTCATACTGATTCTGATCCCCTGCGGAGTAAACCGCTTCTGTCGTAAATTCATTCATTGGTGTGAATGTCTGTCCATCCGCTGTGGTATAACAGATCCTGCTTCTCTCATGGATATGTTTTTCATTTGTTCCATTTACTCTGACCTGATATCCGATATAGTACAGTTTTCCATTCTGTTCGATCTCTGTTTTATTGGAAACAGACTTCCAGGTCAGTTTCTGATGATGTCTGGTAAAGGAAATTTCATCTGACCGATATGCATATACCACATATTTTCCATCTGAAACAGGTTGTGTTAAAACTTCTGTATAGTCCTTTCCATTTGCCTCATAATATCTTACAGAAGCGTCCGCATCTGCTATCTTTTTCCCATATATTTCCCTTGCGGCTGCATCCGCATCCTGTGTATCCGATACGGAAATTTCTCCCAGTACATCTACCTGATTATTTTCTATCACATAATAAGAATGCCCATTTGCACCGCTTATATTGCGTTTACAGTCACTGTAATAGACTCCATCCACCACATAAAATCCGGTTGCCGGATCTTTTTCCAGTTGGTTTTGAAACACCTTTACTACCTTGCTGCCAAGCATACATTCATGATTGCTATAGTAGGCTATGCTATAACAGGTATCCATGTATTTATAAAATCCGGTTGCCGGATCTTTCCAGTCATCAATGCATCCTCCCACCAGAATGTAATTATCATTACTGATTGCCTTATTTACATAAGAATAATCTTTCTTTATATTGCCGTCATCACTTAAGAAGCTGCCATCTACCGCTTTCTGTCCTTTTAAACCGATTACTGTAGATACCCCTGCTTCATCTCCAAAGATGGTGTCATCCCCGGTTGCCTCTTCCGTATCTTCTATCTGCTCACTTGCCTCGGTTTCCAGAGCAGTCTCGGCTTCTGTTTCCTCTTCGCTTTCAGTCGTTTCCGTTTCCAGAGCAGCCTCGGTCTCCCCCATGCTCTCCGTCTCTGATGTCTCAGTTTCCTCCACGGCTTCCGTCTCTGATGTCTCAGTTTCCTCTACGGCTTCCGTCTCTGATACTTCTGTTGCAGATGTATCTGCTGCAGATATATCTGCATTTTTGTTTTCTACCGTTGATGCGCCGGGCTCTGTCCCCGCTGTCTGTGCTGCAAATGCTGGTAACGCATCTCCTGCCACAAGGCTGGCTGCCAGGATAATCGCTCCTATGCGTGTACTTATGCCATGCTTTTTCATACTCATTTCTCCTCTCAAACAATTCCGCTTGTCTATACTGTAGTAAATTAACACTTTACTTTATGATATCGACAGGCAGTTTCCATACTAGCACTTTTGTACTAGAAATGCAATCTACTTTTATACAATTTGCCAAAAACAATCTGCAAATGCAATAGAAATGAAAAGACCTTGCAAAAAGAATTTCTTCTCTCTGCAAGTTCTTTTTCCAGGCTTTATTTTCTATTTAAAGTAAGCCACTCCGGACTCGAACAGTTTCAGATCCTGTTCTCCGTAGATATTGATCGCTACGCTTCTGTCACGGCGCTCGGAATGTGCCATCTTTCCAAGTACACGTCCATCCGGGCTTGTGATACCCTCGATCGCACAGTAGGAACCATTGACATTCCACTCTTCATCCATGGTCGGAACTCCGTTCTCGTTGACATACTGGGTTGCCACCTGACCATTTGCGAACAGCTTGTCTAACCACTCCTTCGGTGCAACAAAACGTCCCTCTCCGTGGGAAGCCGGGTTGCAGTATGTCTTTCCAACTTCTGCCTGTGCCAGCCATGGGGATTTGTTTGTTACCACTTTGGTGTATACCATCTTACTGATGTGACGTCCGATCGTGTTGTAGGTCAGAGTCGGTGAGTCCGCGGTCTGTGGACGGATCTCTCCATATGGAACCAGTCCTAATTTGATCAGTGCCTGGAAACCGTTACAGATACCAAGTGCAAGACCATCTCTCTCATTTAACAGTTTCATGACTGCCTCGGTCATCTTTGCATTACGGAATGCGGTTGCAAAGAATTTTGCAGAACCTTCCGGCTCATCTCCTGCAGAAAATCCGCCTGGGAACATGATGATCTGTGCCTGGTCGATCGCTTTTGTAAATTCATCGACAGACTCACGGATATCCTCTGCGTTTAAGTTTTTAAATACCTTTACGATCGTGTCTGCACCTGCGCGCTCAAATGCTTTTGCACTGTCGTACTCGCAGTTGGTTCCCGGGAATACCGGAATAAATACGGTTGGTTTTGCAACTTTATGTTTGCAGACATAGATCTGCTCAGTCTTGTATACGTCTGTTTTTACTTCTTCCTTATCGTCCGTTACGCGGGTCGGGAATACTTTTTCAAGTGTGTCGGTCCATGCGGTAAGTGCCTGGTCTAATGATAATTTCATTGTGCCGTAAACGAAGCATTCTTCTTCATTGACCCATCCGACTAACTGCTCATTTCCGGCAAGTCCTGCTGCAGCGAGTACATCACGTACTTTTCCGACTTTCTCTACCGGAACTTCTGCTACGATGTTACCAAATCCCGGTGCAAACAATGCCTCTGCAGATACTTCATCGCTTACGGTCACACCGAGTCTGTTTCCGAATGCCATCTTGCTGAGTGCTGCTGCAAGACCTTTTCCGTCCAGTGCGTATGCGGAGCAGATCGCACCCTCTCCGATCAGTGTATGGATGGTATCGTATAATTTCATGACCTGTGCATAAACCGGCAGATCATACTCGTCTTTTTCAATGGAAAACAGCATCAGCTGGTCTCCAACTGCTTTTAATTCCGGTGTAATGATATCTTTTTCTTTTGCAACATCAACAGCAAAGGAAACCAGTGTCGGTGGTACATCGATATCGTTGAATGTACCGGACATGGAGTCTTTTCCTCCGATGGAAGGAAGTCCAAATCCGATCTGTGCATTGTATGCACCGAGCAGTGCTGCAAATGGCTGGCTCCAGCGTTTCGGATCTTCGCTCATTCTGCGGAAGTACTCCTGGAAGGTGAAACGCACTTTGCTGTAATCACCACCTGCTGTCACAATACGGGAAAGTGACTCAAGGACTGCATAAACGGCTCCATGGTATGGGCTCCAGCTTGACAGATATGGGTCAAAGCCGTAGGACATCATAGTCACGGTGTCTGTTTTTCCTTTCATGACCGGAAGTTTTGCTACCATAGACTGTGTCTCTGTGAGCTGATATTTACCACCAAAAGGCATGTAAACACTTCCTGCTCCGATGGAACCATCGAAACGCTCCACCAGACCTTTCTGTGAGCAGACATTTAAATCAGCAAGTTCTTCTAACCATGCCTCTTTGATATCGCCTTTTTCAACTGCCTCTGCAACTTTTTTCGTTGCGATCTTGTTAAAATAATTGTCTTCTTTCTTTGGCATCTCCACTGCAACGGATGTCTCCTGATGCGCACCGTTGGTGTCTAAGAATGCACGGGAAATGTCAACGATCTTTTTTCCTCTCCACTCTAATACCAGTCTTGGCTCTTCGGTTACAACTGCTACCTCGACTGCCTCTAAGTTTTCCTCAGCGGCATAGCCTAAGAATGTCTTTACATCTTCCGGTGCAACTACTACCGCCATACGTTCCTGTGATTCAGAAATGGCGATCTCGGTTCCGTCCAGACCTGCATATTTCTTTGGCACTTTGTCAAGCTGTACTCTTAAGCCGTCTGCAAGCTCACCAATCGCAACGGATACACCGCCTGCACCAAAGTCATTACATTTTTTGATGATATGAGCCACTTCTTCTCTTCGGAATAATCTCTGGATCTTACGCTCGGTTGGCGGATTACCTTTCTGTACCTCTGCACCGCAGACAGCTGTTGACTCTGTGTTGTGTGCTTTGGAAGATCCGGTCGCACCACCGATTCCGTCACGTCCGGTTCTTCCTCCCAACAGGATGATGATATCCCCCGGGTCGGAAGTCAGTCTCTGTACGGCACGTCTTGGAGCTGCACCTAATACAGCACCGATCTCCATACGTTTTGCCACATAATTTGGATGATAGATCTCTTTGACATAACCGGTTGCAAGTCCAATCTGGTTACCATAAGAACTGTATCCATGTGCTGCTTCACGTACGAGTTTCTTCTGTGGCAGCTTTCCTTCTATGGTATCTTTTACCGGAACGGTCGGATCAGCGGCTCCGGTCACACGCATAGCCTGATATACATAAGTACGTCCTGACAACGGGTCACGGATCGCACCACCTAAACAGGTTGCCGCACCACCAAACGGCTCGATCTCGGTCGGATGGTTGTGTGTTTCGTTTTTAAAGTTTACCAGCCACTCCTCTGTTTTTCCGTCTACTTCCACCGGAACAACAATCGAGCAGGCATTGATCTCATCAGACTCTTCCTGATCCTGCAGTTTTCCCTCTTTTTTGAGACGCTTCATTGCCATCAATGCCAGATCCATCAGACATACAAATTTGTCATCTCTGCCGGCATATAAGTTTTTATGTGTAGCAAGATAATCCCCGTAGGTTTCTTTCATCGGGGCTGCATAATATCCATCCTCGAATGTTACATCCTTTAACTCGGTAGAGAATGTTGTGTGACGGCAGTGATCGGACCAGTAGGTATCCAGTACGCGGATCTCTGTCATGGTCGGATTGCGGTGTTCGTCATTTTTGAAATAATTCTGGATATGAAGGAAATCCTTAAATGTCATGGCAAGGTTTAATGAATCATATAATTCACGTAGTGCCTGCTCCGGCATATCAGAAAATCCATCAAATGTCTTAACGTCTTCCGGCTCCTCGAATTTCTGTACCAGAGTCTCTGGTTTCTTTAAGCCTGTCTCGCGGGAATCGACCGGATTGATACAGTGTTTCTTAATGGCAGCCAGCTCCTCGTCGGAGATCTCGCCCTCTATCACATAAGTTACCGCTGTACGGATCAACGGTTCCTCGTTCTCATCCAGAAGTTTTACACACTGCTCTGCAGAATCGGCTCTCTGATCGAACTGTCCCGGAAGGAACTCTACGGAAAATGCTTTTCCACCGTTTAAATCAAACTCTTCCTCATAGATATCATCTACCGGTGGCTCTGAAAATACGGTTACCAGTGCCTTTTTATAAATTTCATCAGAAATGTTTTCCACATCATAGCGAACCAGTTCACGGACTTTTGTTACGCCCTTGATCCCCAGATAGCTTTTGATCTCTGCAAAAAGTCCTTTTGCATTGATCGCAAATTCCGGTTTTTTCTCTACATATACACGTCTTACGTTGCTCATGCCATGTCCTCCATTTTCCAGTGTGTGACACTTATCTGCTTTTATTTTCATCATTGATTTTGTTTTAGTATAGCATAGGTTTATGGATAAGTATAATTAATATATTTAATTTGATTTATTATAACGATTAATATATAATGGAATATCATATACAAAGGAAGGTCTTCTTATGGATATCAATTATGAACTTTATAAAGTCTTTTATTATGTAGCGACTTCACTGAGTTTTTCCGAGGCGAGCAAGCAGCTCTTTATCTCACAGTCCGCTGTGAGCCAGTCCATCAAAACGCTGGAGAAAAAGTTAGAGCAGCCTCTCTTCATCCGCAGCACCAAAAAAGTACAGCTCACTCCTGCCGGCAAAGTGCTGTTAAAACATGTCGAACCAGCCATGAACCTGATTCAGCGCGGGGAGAGCCAGCTGCTTGATTCCGGCAGTCTCGGACTCGGTCAGCTCCATATCGGTGCAAGCGATACGATCTGCCGTTACTTTTTAGTTCCTTATTTAAAACAGTTCCATAAGAAATATCCAAACGTTCCGATCAAAGTTACCAATGCAACTTCCCTAAGCTGTGTAGAGCTGCTCGAGCAGGGCAAGGTCGACCTGATCGTCACAAACTTCCCAAATTCGAACTTAAACCACTCCTACATCCAGAAAACGGTCTGTGACTTCACGGATGTTTTTATTGCCAATCCTGCCTACTTTAATCTGAAACAGCAGGAGATCTCCTTAGAAGAACTCAGACAGTATCCAATCCTGATGTTAGACCGTAAAAGTACCACCAGCGAATTTTTACATAACCTGTTCTTACAGCATCAGTTAGAGCTGATCCCACAGATTGAGTTAAGCTCCAACGACCTTCTGATCGACCTCGCACGCATCGGTCTGGGTATCGCATTCATTCCGGACTACTGCCTGCTCTCGGAGACCAAAGATCTTTATATTGTAAAAACAAAAGAAAAACTGCCTTCCCGCCAGATGGTCGCCGCGATCAATCCGACCCTGCCGGTGGCACAGTCGACAGAAGCCTTTTTACAGCTTCTCCCTGACCTCTCCAATTAGGTGTTTTCCTTTTCTTCCCAGAAGTGGATCAGCTGCCCCTCTACCGTTGCAAGCGTACAGATGTTGCGGCTCTCCCACTCTCTCGGAAAAAGGTTCTGGTAATCGCTCTGTAAGAACCGGTCGTCTAACAGTTCAATGATCCCGACATCTTCTGCCGTCCGGATGACACGCCCTGCTGCCTGCAGCACTTTATTCATCCCGGGGTAACGATATGCATAGTCAAATCCGCATCCGAGCCGCTTTTCATAATAATTCATTAAGATCTCCCGCTCATTGCTGACCTGCGGGAGTCCGGTCCCGACGATTATCGCACCGATCAGCCGCTCGTTTTTCAGATCGATCCCCTCTCCAAAAATCCCGCCCATCACACAGAATGCAATAAACGATCCTTTCCGTTTTGCCGTTTCTTCCTCAGAAAATAATTCTAAAAATGCCTCCCGCTCTTCCTCTCTCATCCCGCTCTGCTGACAGATTCCCTCCAGGAAAAGTCCATCCCTGGTATCCGTGACATCACAGAAACACCGATAGACTTCCTCCATCATTTTATAGGAAGGGAAAAATGCAATATAATTTCCACGTCTGGTCTGTGCTGTCCTTACTATATAGGAAGCAATCCGTTCATACATGGCACTGTTTCTTCTGGTGTACTTGCTGCTCACATCACTGCCGAGAAGAAGCAGCCTTTTGTCCTCGGAAAAAGAAGACTCCGCATAGACCGCGTAATTGTCCTTTTGGGTAGAAAGCAGACTCTTGTAATAATTAACCGGAAGCAGTGTTGCAGAAAAGAAGATCGTTGCATTTCCCTTATCGATCCTCTCCTGTAAATTTTTCGACGGATCGACACAATAGAGTTTCAGGCAGAACCGTCCATCCGCTTCATGCTCGGAATAGATCACATACCGTTCATCCACCAGATCATAGATCTTAATAAAATTTCTCAGATTCAGGTAAAATTCCGTGACCGTCTTTTGCTCCGGAAATTCTGCCGACTTCTGCAAAAATTCATCCAGTTCGGATGCAAGCTGCATCAGTGCAAACACGAGATTGCCGATCTCGTCGTGGATCTCATAAGTTTCACAGCTTCTCTTATAGTCCAGAAAAATGCGGTTGCACTTTTGCAGTCCCTGCTCGATCCGTTTTGTCATTCTGCCCTTTAGAAGCCGTTTCGTTTCCAGAAAATCTTCCTTATAAAGGACTGCACTGTACATACTGCGCCCGCGCTCCACCAGATTGTGTGCCTCATCGACCAGAAAGATATAATCGCCACGCACGCCCTCCACAAAAAAACGTTTCAGATACACATTCGGATCAAACACGTAATTGTAATCGCAGATGATATTATCCGACCACGTCGCAACATCCAGACACAGCTCAAACGGACAGACCCGGTACGCCTCTGCCTGTTCTAAGATCACTTCTCTGGTAAAGATATCTTCTTTTTGCAACAGATCAAACACAGCATCATTGACCCGGTCAAAATGCCCCTTCGCATAAGGACAGCTGACCGGATTGCAGTCCATCTCCTCACACAGACAGAGTTTTTCTTTTGCCGTGATGAGCACTACCTTTGCCTGATATCCCTGTTTCCGTAACAGCTCAAATGCTTCTTTTGCCACCGTTCTGGTAATGGTCTTTGCCGTCAGGTAGAAGATCTTATCGCCCAGATCTTCTCCCACTGCCTTGACCGCCGGGAATACCGTAGAGATCGTTTTACCAACACCGGTCGGTGCCTGGATAAATAAATTTTTCTGCCGCTTAATGGTTGTGTAAACGCCCGCCGCAAGATCCCTCTGTCCTTTGCGGTATTCATAGGGAAATTCAATCTTCCGGATTGATTTCTGTCTCACTTCACGCCACAGGAACTGAAAGTCTGCCCATTTTTTATATTCTAAGATCAGCCTGCCAAACCACTCACCCAGCTCCGCCATTGTATAATCATAATGAAAATAACGGATCTCCTCGGTGTCCAGATTGCAATAGGTCATCTGCACGGAAATTTCCGCAAGATTATGCTGCGAGGCATAAATGTAGGCATAGCACATTGCCTGCGCCTTATGCACCCCGATCGCATCTTCTAACATATCCAGTTTTCCATAGATCCCTTTGATCTCATCGATCGTAACCCGGATGTTTTCAAACGAATCCATGTGATTGAAATTATCCTCATAGGTAATCTCGCGCCCATCATCGCTTTCCATGAAAATACCATCTGCCCTGCCCTCAACGACAAGTTTATAATCTTCCTGTTCGATCGTTATTTTAAGCGGCACTTCCGCATGGTAATTACTCCCCATCCGTTTCTGGATCTTGCGGTGGATGCGGCTTCCCTCCTGCATCGCTTCCGGGGATGCTGCCTTTCCATGCCGGTTATCAATATCACCCTCCCGCAGGATAAATTCGACCAGATTACGAACCGATATTTTGATCGTTCCTTTTTCGTCTTTTTGGATTTTTTTACTCATAGATTCATTATAATGCATTTTAAGATTAAAAAAAAGGAACTGCCCATAAATTTCATGGACAATTCCTTTCCCCTTAATCTCTTTCCTTTGTATATACAAACTATGCAATAGCATATTTGCTTACTGTGCTCTCAAAATGTGCATCATTTCCGCCATATTTGATCGTCAGTTCCTTGCAGACACCGAGATATAACATGCCTAACAGTGACTTTGCATCAATTACTGCACGGTTGTAGAAAACATCAATTTCAAAATCACACTTACCTGCAGATGTGACAAAATCTCTTACCTCTTCTGTATCAGATAATTTGATTTTTCTTTCTACCATATAACTCATTCCTTTCCACTTCTCAAATACCCATTAATATCTAACAGCTTGCGATTATTACATAATTTGCCATTTTTGTCAATTTTGTGCAACCGTTTGCAACAGCGCAGTTTCTAAACAAAATGACAATTTCTATTCCTAATTTTCCCCATTTTAACATCTTGTATACATGCATTTTAGGGAGATACACCCCGATGTATATTTATACTTGTGCACTTTTTCTTATTTTATTCATTTTTTTGTGTTCTGCTTGTGTTTTTTCACAATTTTTTTCATAAAAATGACATGCTTTCCCTTGTTTTATCCTCGATTTACTTCTATAATAATATTAACAATATCCGTTTGCTGGGAAGGACGGTGACGCATATGACCAAAAAAGAAAAACTGTTAGAACAGATCGAACAGTCACGCTTTCAGCCCTTGAATCAGGGGTCTTACTACCTGTGTCAGGATTACATGAATTCGATTGATTCCCATGATCCGACAGACCTTTCCAGACTTCTCTTCTATGAGGGTGAATATTATTTTAAAAGCGGCGGTTTCAGTACGGCTTTGAATCATCTGTCACGCTTTCTGCAATCACCGGGACTTGGTTCTCTTGGTCAGCTTGAAGCCCTCTCCTACCTGATCTCCGGCAGGATCTATGGCTTCTTAGGGCAGGAACCTCTTGCTGTCAATTACTTTTTACAATGCCAGTCCATCAGCGCAGCAGCAGACATCCGCCACGAATATATCTCAAGCAGCCTTGCACTCTGTTGTTCCTATCAGAACTTAGAGGACTATACAACCGCGCTGCACTATTGTGAGCTTGCACGTTCCAAAGCAGGAGATGACGAGATGCTGCAACAGCTTACCGCTGTTTTCCGCGCCATCATCTACTGTAAAATGGAGCAATATGAAGACGCGGCTCCTCTGCTTACAAATGCAATGGATTTTCTGCGGGATCACCCGGACACCCCCGTTGCACCCTGCATTTGGAATCTTTCTCTTCGTCTCCACGAATACAGACAGCAAACGGATGACTTTTCACACAGTCTTCTGGAACTGCTCGCCTGTATTTCCAATGACGATTTTTTAAATAATGTATGGTACTTCTTTGATATCTGCAACTTTTTGCTTGCGACAGAACGTTATCCAGAATTTAAACAGCTTGTAAATACGTTGTCCGAACGTGTCACTACACCGTTTTCTTTCCTGCCTTACCGCCTGAAAAAATTCGCCCTCTCCTGCCCCGGCTTCTATCCGAACCGGCAGGATTACCTGACCGCGTGCGACGACTATTTAGATCAGCTTACCATTTATATGGAGGATCAGCGGATTTCCAAGATTTACGGGCTTGCCTATGTGGAACAGCTACAGGAGGCCAAAAATACATCCGAAATGTTCCGTGAAAAGAGCCGTCTGGATCAAATGACCGGTTTACTCAACAAATACACGGTACGTTTCCTGATTGAGGAGGATCTTGCCCATAAGACCTCGCCTGCGCCATCTGCCATGCTGCTGATCGATCTGGATCACTTTAAGCAGATCAACGATACGCTCGGGCATCTTGCCGGGGATAACATCATCTGCCAGACCGCCTCTGCCATTCAAAACTATTTTAAGAAATCTGCGCTCTGTGGCCGTGTCGGTGGCGATGAATTTGTCATTTATCTGCCTACCGTAACTGATGTTTCTTCTATTATGTTACAGGCAGAGATCCTGCGCCAGGAAATCTTCCACAAGACTTCCCAGCAGAACATTACGATCACGACACAGGCAAGTATCGGCGTTGCTTTTTCCTCTGCCGCATACCATGATTATGAGACCCTGTTTGCCGCTGCGGACAAAGCACTTTACCGTGCAAAAAGTGAGGGCAGGAACCGTGTGGTCGTCACCGACTAAGTTTCTTAAACCAGTCCGCTCAAATTACAGGTCTGCCAAATCTTCTTAGAAGATCCTGCGGACGGCAAGGATCTCACGATAAGTGATCGGAGAAGTATATTTGATCCCACTGCTCGGTGAACTTGCATGCAATAACGTATTGTTTCCGGCATAGATACCGACGTGTCCGCTGTAACATACAATATCGCCCGGCTGGATCTGGTCTGCGCTCACTCCATATCCCACACTTCTTAATGCACTGGAGGAATGTGGCAGGCTGATGCCAAATGCCGCATAC
>JBNMKU010000035.1:0-21289 GCA_050874505.1 Roseburia sp.
ACGATCGGGCTGACATTTCTGGTGGAATAGATCACACCTTCTCGGTCTGCAAACATGATCACAAGTGCAAAAGTTCCCTTTAATTTGCTGACGGTCTTCTTGATTGCTTCTTCCGGATCTCCCTGATAGAAATGGTTGAGCAGTGCAGCTACTACTTCACTGTCCGTCTCGGACTTCAACTGGTCTGCCAGATCATAATCTGCGATCAGTTCTCTGTAATTTTCAATGATACCATTGTGCACAAGCGTAACTTTTCCGACCTGATGTGGATGTGCATTGGTATCATTTACGCCACCGTGGGTTGCCCATCTCGTATGGCCGATCCCGCAGATCGCTTTTTCTGCCTGATTCTTACATTTTTCACGCAGATCTCTGACACGGCCTGCACGTTTAAACACCTGGATCTCATGTGCGTCCATGACTGCAATTCCCGCACTGTCATAGCCACGGTACTCTAAGAGTTCTAAGGCATCAAGCAATACCTCTTTTACGTTTTCACTTCCTGTATAACCTATAATTCCACACATATATTTTCCTCATTACTTTCTCTGAGTCTTATTTTTGTTTTCATTCTTCCTTTATACCGTATTTGTTTTGCAGTTACCTGCATATTTGCCGGTATATCTCGCACGGGAAGGGGTGCGGAAGAGCATCCGCCGAATTTTCGATCACTCTTCTCCTCGTCAACCAGAGTTTCAAAGCACTCTGGTGCATGGCGCTTGTATGGAGCTATCTGTCATACGTCTGGTAAAACCGCGTATCTGAAAATAGAATCGATATTTTGTTTTCAATGTTCAACGTGTTTACTATACTATGATATGTGAAAAAAGTCTAGCAGTTCCTTGTCAAAATACACCACTAATTGACCATATCCAGCACATCCATGGCATTTTCCTGTGTTACCTTGAGGTAATCGCATCCGATAAAACAATCATTTTCTTCTCCGGTAAGATAGCGGACTGCCGCATCCACTGCATTATGTGACTGGGAAAAATAGTCGTTAAAAACCGTTCCCGCCAACTTACCCAAAATAACATCTTCCACTGCCTCCGGCAAGGCATCCACGCCAACAATATAGATATCCTCTCCCGGGACTCTGCCCGATTCTTCGATTGCTTTTATTGCTCCAAGTGCCATCGCATCATTGTTGCTTAAGATGACCTCCACATCATCCCCATAAGTTTCGAGTGCCTGCGCGGTCAACTGATATCCCTTTTCTTTTGACCATTCGCCGCTTTCCTGCATCAGGCAGTTTAGGGAATATCCGGCATTTCTTAAAGCCTTTACGGAATACTCGGTCCGATATGTCGTATCGGCATGTCCCATGGTTCCCTCTAACATAACATAGTCGATCTGTCCATTGTGATTTTTATCAAGCGCATCCAGTCCAAGTGCCGCTATCATCTCCCCCTGATAACGCCCTGCCTCATAAGAATCCGTACCGCAGTAGGTAACCCTCCATCCGTTCTGCTGCCAGCGCTGCTGTTCGCCTTGTGTCGGTGCACTATTGATATAAACCAATGGTATGTCTGCTGCAACTGCCAGATCTGTAATGACATTTGCCTGTGCAGCATCCACCGGATTGATGATCAGAAGATCTACCCCCTGTCTGATAAAGGTATTGACCTGTTCCAACTGTCTGTCAAAATCATTCTGTGCATCTACCATATTGATATTTTCTTTCTGAAATCCCTGATTCACCAGATAACTTTCCAGTTCTCTGCGAAACATTTTCATAAAATTGTCATCATATTGGAAAATACTGATGCCGATTTTCTTATCCGCAAGGATATCTTCCTCGGTAACAGAAGTCTGCTCTGTTTCTTCCTGTTTCACTTTCTCCTGCTCTTCTGTGGCAATCACCGGCTTCTCTGCTGTATTTTCCTTTGTGTCGCATCCCGTCAGACATAACAGGGCGGATAGTACCACTGCCATTTTTAAACCGCGCTTCATTTTCATCCCTCATTTATCATCTGCATCTATCATCATGAAAAAAACGGTGCTGAAATAATTCAGCACCGGAGTCTCTCAGCTCTTCCTATTATAAGTTATTTTACTTCAACCGTCCAGTTATATTTATCTGGTAATTTACCCCACTGGATACCGGTTAAGGTATCATATAATTTCTGTGTCAGCTCACCGATCTTGAAGTCGTTGATCGTTACCACATCATCTTTGTAACGAAGTTCGCCGACCGGAGAAATAACGGCTGCAGTACCTGTTCCGAATACTTCCTCTAAGGTGCCGTCATGTCCTGCTTTCATCAGATCGTCAACAGAAAGTCTTGTCTCGTTTACTTTGTAACCCCAGTCTCTTAACAGATGGATCATGGAATCTCTGGTTACACCCGGAAGTACGGTTCCCTCGATCGGTGCGGTGTAGATCTCACCTGCGATCTTGAACATGATGTTCATGGTTCCAACTTCTTCAACATATTTACGATGCTCTCCGTCTAACCATAATACCTGAGAATATCCCATCTTTTCTGCTTTTACCTGACCTAAGATAGAACCTGCGTAGTTACCACCGCATTTTGTAAATCCGGTACCACCTTTTACGGCACGTACTAACTCATCTTCTACTAAGATCTTAACCGGGTTGATGCCTTCTGCGTAATAAGCTCCAACCGGGCAGCAGATGATCATGAATTTATAGGCAGATGCCATATGTACGCCCAGTGCTGCTTCTGTTGCAAACATGAACGGACGGATGTAAAGGGATGTCTCCGGCTCGGATGGTACCCAGTCCTCTTCCACTTTAACCAGAGCTTTTACTGCCTCTACAAACATGTCTACCGGAAACGCCGGCATACAAAGTCTTGCATTTGAATTGATCATTCTCTTTGCATTCATCTCAGGACGGAACAGCTGGATCTTTCCCTCTGCTGTACGGTATGCTTTCATACCTTCGAATGTCTCCTGTGCATAATGAAGTGTCACGCAGGAAGGCTCAAGCTCGATTGGTCCTTCTGGAACAATTCTTGCATCTTTCCAGCCATCTTCTTTGGTCCAATCCATCACAAACATATAGTCTGTCATGTATTTTCCAAAGCCAAGATGCTTCTGATCTGGTTTCTCTTTTAATACGTCTCTTTTCACAAATCTGATATCCATAACGCTTTCCTCCGCATCTGTTATTTTTTACTGAACCCCATTATGATACTTTCTTTTTTGGGTGTCAAGATTATTCCTATCGCTTATAAGGCACATTCCTTACAGTTATATTCATCTGGTCAATCTATAAGAAAATGTTATATTTCTTCTTTTTCTTGTTATTTTTTGTAACGAATACTATAATATAGGAAATAAGAAGTTTTTTCATATAAAGGAGATTCTATATGCACACATTTCAACCGATCCCAATGGAATCATTAGAATTTAATCCCTTTACCAAGATTGGAAAGGACTGGGCATTAGTAACCGCAGGAACAAAACTGAAATCCAACACCATGACCGTAAGCTGGGGCGGAGTTGGTGTTCTCTGGGGAAAAAATGTTGCTTTTATTTTTATCCGTGATTCCAGATATACCAAAGAATTATTAGATGCCGGCGAATTCTTCTCCATCTCATTTTTGGGAGATTCCTACCGGGAGGCATTAAATTACTGTGGTTCCCACTCCGGCCGCGAGGAAGATAAGATCAAAAATGCCGGTTTAAACGTGGCATTCCGCCACAGCATCCCTTACATCGACGAGGGAAATTTTGTCCTGCTCTGCAAAAAAATGGCAGCCACAAAGATCACCGAAGATTCTTTCCTGGTTCCTGAGTTAAAGGACAAATGGTATACAGACGGCGATATGCACACCATGTATGTTGCCGAGATCATCGATGTGATGGCACGTTAATTTTTCTGCCACTATTTTCATATTATATGACATGTTTCAGACATAAAAACCGGGAGTCTTAAAAATTTAAGGTTCCCGGTTTTTTACTTAAATTCGTAACGGAGGATCTCACAGTTTTTGATCCCAAACCGCGCAAATTCTTCATTCCCCATATCATAAAAATAAGAATTGATGATCCTTGCGATCCCGTTATGTGCGACCAGCAGATAGGTCTTTTCCTCTGACTCCTGCCTGATCTCATCCAACAGATTATAGATCCTCTGTGCTAAATGCAGCATCGTCTCACCACTCTCAAAATGATCGATAAAGTGTGTCTTTGCCACCTGAAATTCTGCTCCGTCTCTCGGAGTCGATTCGTATTTTCCAAAATTCTGTTCCTTTAAACGTTTCTCCATCCGTCCTGGAATACCGGTCTCTTCTGAAATATAGCGCGCCGTCTCCGCCGCACGGATCAGCGGGGAATATAAGATCTCGTCAATGACAAGCCCCTGCTCTTTTATCTTCTTTCCGAGCTCTCTCGCCTGCTGGCACCCCAGTTCGGTCAATGCGATATCCGTTGCACCACATATCTTATTTTCCACATTCCAGATGGTCTGTCCATGTCTGGTAAAATAAACGTGTCCCATGAAAACCTCCCTACAAAAAAGATGGCTTCATTATAACACAGTTTGTTCTCTTTTCGAAAATCATTTTCCCTTTCACTGGCAAGTTGTCCCGTTTCATGCTATAACTAAACAGGATCTACCAATACATAAAGGATGGATAAAACATGACTTATAATATTGCAATCTGCGACGATTCTGCCGCAGACCGCAGATATCTCACTGATCTCGTCCAGGCATGGGCGGCTAAAATGAAACATACAGTGCAGATCTTCCCTTTTGTTTCGGCAGAAGATTTTCTGTTCCACTACGCAGAAAAATGCAACTATGACATTCTGCTCCTCGATATCGAAATGGGTGCCATGGATGGTGTCACCATGGCAAAAAAGCTGCGGCAGGATAAGGATAACGTTCAGATCATTTTTGTGACCGGCTACTCCGATTACATCGCAGAAGGCTATGAGGTTGCCGCGCTCCACTATTTAATGAAACCCATCAAAGAAGATAAATTAAATTCGGTTCTTGACCGCGCCACCGAAAAACTCTCGAAAAACGAAAAAATGCTGACGTTTGAAAAGCACGGGGAACTGTTTCGCGTTCCCATCTATCAGATCCGTTATGCCGATGTGCTTGGCAATTATGTCACGATCCATGCCACAGAGGATCTGACTTTAAAAATGACCCTCGGATTCCTTGAAAAAGAACTGGATTCCCGTTTTCTTCGCACCGGCCGGTCTGTCATCGTCAATCTGACCCGGATCACCCGTGTAACAAAAACCGAGATCCGCTTATCCGACGGCTCATCCATCCCGCTTCCCAGAGGGGCTTACGAAAATGTCAACCGGGCGATCATCAATCTGAAATGAGATGCTGCCACACAAATTTAAAGAGAAACAAAAACGGAGATCCATATGAAATTTCTTTCCAGAAAAATAGACAAACAACTTGCATCCTACCAGCAGGAACTCATAGAGACACATTATCAGGAAGTCGACAACATGTATCAGCAGATGCGTGGCTGGCGGCATGACTACCGCAATCACATCCAGACCATGAAAGCCTATGCCGCATCGGAAGACTGGGATGCCATCCGACAATATCTGGATCTGTTAGATGAAGACTTAACGACCGTCGACACCGTCATCAAGACCGGAAATCCGATGACAGACGCTATCTTAAATTCCAAGATCTCGCTGGCAAGATCCAAAAACATCCCGGTCGTTGCCGATGCACATATCCCGCTAAAACTCAAATCCTCCGAACTTGACCTGTGCTGCATCCTCGGAAATCTCTTTGACAATGCGATCGAGGCCAGCTTAAAACTGCCGGAGGAAGAACGCATGATCCGCGTATATATGGATATGAAAAACACCCAGCTCTATATCTCTTTTACCAATTTTACTGCCACAGGAAAGTTAAAAAAGCAGGGCAATCTCTTCCGCAGTACCAAAGGAGACGGTCACGGGTTTGGTCTGGTACGCATCGATGCCATCGTGGAACGCTTGGACGGCTATATCAGCCGCAACAGCGAGGAAGGCGCGTTTACAACAGAGATCCTGCTCCCCCAGATCTGACCTGCAATTCATCCCCGGAAAATAACATTTCATCCCCGAACTGCCACGGGGATGATTTTTTATCGTAAAGTATCTTAGAAAGGATGGTGTTTTTGTGAAAAAAGAAACGATAAAAAAACCAGACCATACGATCATTTCCAGTGTCTGGTTTATGGTAAAACTCGCATGGACGACTGCCGAGAAAAAGGTACTGATCCTCGGCTTTCTTTCTGCCGTGCTTGCCGTCTTATTAAACCTTCTGAATTTATATGTCCTGCCTGTCATCTTAGGTGCCATCGAGCGCCACGCTCCCATTACGGAACTGCTTGCCATTATTGTGAGCAGCATCCTTGGCATGATGATCCTGTCCGCGGCATCCATGTATGTGGATTCTAACGTCTTATTTGGCAGAGTCACGGTCCGCTCTGAGATCGTTACTCTTTTGAACCGGAAAGCGAATACCACTTCCTACTCCAATCTGGATGACGAACGGTTTCAGACACTGTTTACCAAGGCAAATGAGTGTGTCTTCTCCAACGCTTCTTCCGGGGAAGCCATCTGGAAAACACTGACGGAGCTGACGAAAAACCTGATCGGCTTTGTGATCTATGTCAGCCTGCTTACCACGGCAGAGCCGCTCCTGTTTCTCGCCGTCCTGGTGACAACAGGGATCAGCTACTTTATCGGGAACCGTTTAAACAGCTATGGCTACCGTCACCGCGATGAGGAAGCCGAATATGAAAAACACATGAAATATTTCTCCGATTGCGCCAAAGATCTGGGAGCTGCCAAGGACATCCGCATTTTTGGCATGCGCCCCTGGCTTGAGTCGTTATATGACAAATCGATGGATGCCTACACTGCATTCCACCAGAAAGCAGAAAGTATCTACCTCTGGGCAAAGATTGCAGACCTTATCCTGACCTTTTTGCGCAACGCACTTGCCTACGCTTTTCTCATTCACGAAGTGCTGCAAAACGGACTTGGGATTGCTGACTTTCTTTTATTTTTCAGTGCCGTAGGCGGATTTACCGAATGGGTAACAGGGATTTTGACAAACTGCAACACGCTCTACAAACAGTCCCTTGACCTTTCCAATGTTTTGGAGTTTCTGCACTATCCGGAGCCGTTCCTGTTTGAGAACGGCATCCCTTTAAAACCAGATCCTGACGCGGCTTATGAGATCCGGTTGGAACATGTCTCGTTCCGTTATCCGGGTGCCGATAAAAATACCCTGACCGACATCGATCTGACCCTGCATCCCGGTGAAAAACTTGCCATCGTGGGTTCCAACGGTGCCGGTAAGACAACCCTGGTCAAATTAATCTGCGGTTTCCTTGACCCGACCGAAGGACGCGTGCTGCTAAACGGCACCGATATCCGGGAATTAAACCGTGCCGACTACTATACGATGTTTTCCGCGGTCTTTCAGGATTTTTCTCTGCTTGCCGGTACCATTGCAGCCAACGTTGCACAGACGGAAGATCGCATTGATCTTGATCGTGTAAAGACCTGTGTGGAAAAAGCCGGACTCCGCGACATGATCGAGCGGCTTTCAAATGGCTATGAAACCTGCTTAAACCGCGAGGTATACGAAGATGCCGTATTGCTTTCGGGCGGAGAGACCCAGCGGCTGATGCTCGCACGCGCGCTCTATAAAGATGCGCCGCTTATCATCCTCGACGAACCGACTGCGGCATTAGACCCGATCGCAGAATCCGAACTGTACCAGAAATACAACGATATTACAAGTGGCAGATCTTCTGTCTATATCTCACACCGCCTCGCCTCCACCCGTTTCTGCGACCGTATCCTTCTGATCGACCAGACAAAGATCTGTGAAGAGGGAACCCATGAGGAACTGATGGCATATGGCGGCACCTATGCAAAGCTCTATGAAGTACAGAGCAGATATTACAAGGAAGGAGTATCCGAACATGAAGAACAACAAGCAGACGCCCTGGCGTGAAACCTTACAATTAAATGCCCGCGCATTAAAATTGTTTTATCAGTATTATCCCAAGCTTATCCTGTCCCGTTTTCTTTCCATCCTCTGGTTCTCGCTGACCCCTTACGTTGGCATTTATCTTTCTGCCCTGGTCATCGACGAACTTGCAGAAAGCAAAGATCCGGCGCGCTTACGGTATCTTGTGGCTATCACACTCTTTTCTGCCGCTGTGATCTCTTTTGTGTCCGCATGGCTTACCAAATGGAAAGAGACACAAAATGCCGGCATTTATTTCAAAGTGACCCATATCTTTTCTGAAAAATATCTGGATATGGATTACATTCATCTGGATGAGACGGAAACGGCAGAACTCTATTCCACCATCATGCAAAATCAAAACAGCGGTGGCTGGGGATTTTACCGGGTCTTCGAGGATTTTGAGAAATTATCCTCTGCCATCCTGACGTTTCTCGGTGGTATTTCCTTAACGGTCTCGCTTTTTACCAGCCGTGTTCCGGAAAGTGCCGGGAGCTATACCCTGTTAAACAATCCCCTGTTTCTTTTGCTTTTGATCGCGGTCATGCTTTTCATTACCTACCTTGCACCGGCTCTTCTTAACAAGGCAGGCAGCTATATGTCGCGCAACATCGGTTCGCACAACCTTGCCAACCGGATCTGGGGGTACTTTGGTCTGCTTGGCACACACCGGGAACTTGCCGCTGATATCCGCATGTATCGGCAGGACAAAATATGCGATAAATACACGCTCGATAAGGAAGCAACGTTTAACTCCAAAGGGATGTTTGCCCGATATTGCAGGGGTCCGGTCGGACTTTACCGTGCCGTCTCAGCCGCGGTATCTGTACTGTTTACCGGTATCGTCTACCTTTTTGTCTGCTTAAAAGCGTGGGCTGGCGCATTCGGTCCCGGTTCCGTCACGCAGTACATTGCATCCATTACCAAGGTATCCGGTGGTGTTTCCGATTTTCTTGCCTCCCTTGGCGATATGCGCAACAATGCTCCGTTTCTGGCACAGATCTTCTCCTTCCTCGACATGCCAAATACGATGTATCAGGGCAGCCTGACCGTGGAGAAACGAAGTGACCGCAACTATGAGATCGAGTTTTGCAATGTTTCTTTCAAATATCCGGGCAGCGACTCCTACGCGCTCCGCAATGTCAATCTGAAATTTAAGATCGGCAGCCGCCTCGCCGTAGTCGGCATGAACGGCAGTGGAAAATCAACGTTTATCAAGCTGCTCTGCCGGTTATATGATCCGACCGAAGGTGTCATCCGGCTTAATGGTATCGACATCCGCAAATATAATTATCTGGAATACATGATGATCTTCTCCGTCGTCTTTCAGGATTTCAAGCTCTTTTCCCTAAAACTCGGAGAAAATGTTGCGGCAAGCACCACCTATGATGCCACTCTGGTAAGACAGTGTCTGGAAAAAGCCGGTTTTATCGAAAATCTTGCCAAACTGAAACACGGCATGGACACCTGCCTCTACAAAGACTGTGACAAAGACGGGGTCAATGTTTCCGGTGGAGAAGCCCAGAAGATTGCGATCGCGCGGGCTCTCTACAAAGATGCTCCGTTTATCATCCTAGACGAACCGACTGCCGCCTTAGATCCGATCGCCGAAGCCGAAATCTACGAGAAGTTCAACGACATTGCAGGCGACAAAACTGCAGTCTACATCAGCCACCGGCTGTCCTCCTGCAAGTTCTGCGATGAGATCGTGGTATTCCATGAGGGTTCCGTCATCCAGCAGGGCACACATGAAGCACTTGTCGCAGACCGGGATGGAAAATACTATGAGCTGTGGCATGCACAGGCACAGTACTATACGAAGGAAGCGGCAGGGGCGTGATTGCGATAGTGATAGGGACTGCCCACAACCTGGGCACTCCTACCCTTACCGCAACAGTTCAAACGCCCGGTACACATCCAGCGTTCCATACCCCCACTCCCTGTTCGGGTAGCTCCTCTCCTGATTCTTACGCGTTCCGCGTATCAGCATATTTTTTATCCCGGCATTGGAAAGCGTGGGTTCTCTCTGCTCGACCAGTGCCCACTGCATGATCTGCGCCACCGCTCCGGTCGTTATGGCTGCCGCTGCACTGGTTCCTGTCATGGTAACATAATTTCCACGCAGTCCGGGGCCATACACCGAAACGGCAGGTGCCGCAAAATCCGGTTTGATCTCGCCGGACGTTGTAAATCCCCTGCCGGAATTTTGGTAAATACTTCCGTTTGAGACCTGATAGCCACCCACCGTTATGACCTGTCCGCTCGTTCCTGGCGCGGTAATCGTAATGTCCGGATCAGAGCGCAGGAAAAAGACATTGCCCTCCGTAAACTGCTGCAGTGGAAGCCACATATTATACCTTCCGGTCACGATATTTTCCGGGAAAACACGGACGATCCAGAGTCCTCTCCTCAAATTGGAAAACCGGAAATAGATCAGCTGGTTTGCCGCCTCTTTCGTCTCGACCCGATAGTCCACAGAGACGGTCGTACCCTCAAAGATAAAATGGTAATCTCCCGAACCTCCGGCACGCACCGGCAGTTTGGGAAACTGTTCCCCGGTCGGGGAAATGATAGAGACTGCATACAGTTCCGGCGACTCCGCCCACAATTCAAAAAAGACACCGGCAACATCCGTCTCCACATTGATCTCCACATCCTCGTATTCCATCTCCCCGCTGATCGTTCCCTGAAAATGATGTCTCGCATTCGCCTCATTTCCGGCAGCGGTCACCACTGAGCGGCGGCGTCTGGTACAGATATAATTCAGATAGGTTGCCAGGGAACCATCCCTCCCGTGGCTTCCCATGCTGTTTCCCACCGCAAGACAGATCACAAGTGGCAGTCCGAGGCGGTTTGCAAGCCCATCCAGATAAGAAACACCCATCATGATATCCGCTTCGCTGAATGCCTCCACCCCTTCCGGGATAAAGAAAAAATCCTTTAAATATGGTTTCGCCTGTTTTAATTTCACAACCGCGATCTGCGACTGCGGAACTGCCCCGATAAAGTCATTTGCAATGTCCTCGCTGCCACATGCCACTCCTGCCAGAAACGTTCCATGTCCATTCTCATCCCGGTGTGGGACCAGTTCGTAGGGGTCTTCGCTCTGCAATGCCTCATTGATGCGCTCTCTGCGGTATTCTGCTCCATAAATGATGCCATCCGGCGGTGTTCCATCCTCTATGCTCTGATCCCAGATCGCTGCGATCCGCGTGCTCCCATCTGAGAAACGAAACACCGGATTTGTATAATCGATCCCGGTGTCGATAAATCCCACCAGCACTCCATTGCCTTTGAGCGAGAGCACCGGCTGATTTTGAAGCCGCAAAATACCGGATGCCTCCAGAGCTGTCACATCCAAAAGCCCATAACATTTGGGAATGCTGGTATAGGTGTAAGTGGAGATATCGAGCGGCGGCAGCCCTTCCCTCGGATAATAAAAGATATCAAAATCTTCTGTGATCCGTTGCACACATCCTGTCGTAGCCGGTATTTCCGCTTCCACCCCGTAAGGTATGATAAAATCAAAATATTCATTCGAATAGACCTGTTCCCTGCAATCTGCCATAACAAAAAAACTCCGTCATCTGCTTTATACAGTAGATGACGAAGTTTCCATTTATATGCCAGACGATTGCTGTTTTTCTTCTATGACCGGACAGCCGCGCATCGTAATGAGCGGTGCTCCTTTGTTTTCCAGATAATCTTTTGTAATGGTCACCGTACCGATGTTGTCATCTTTCGGGATCTCATACATGATATCCAACATGTATTCCTCTAAGATAGCTCTTAATGCACGCGCACCGACTTTCTTTTCCTTTGCCTTTGCTGCAATGACTGCAAGTGCATCATCCTCAAATTTCAGATCCACTTCATCCATGGCAAGTAATTTCTGGTACTGTCTGATGATCGCGTTTTTCGGCTCTTTTAAGATACGTACCAGCATATCTTCGGTCAGTGCATCCAGTGTGAACATGATCGGAAGCCGTCCCAAGAACTCCGGGATCATACCGAATTTGCGCACATCCTCCATCGTAACTTTCTGGAGCAGGTTCTCATCCTTATCAAACTGGTCTTTTAACTCTGCCCTAAATCCGATCGAAGCCTGTTTGTTCAGACGCTCTTTGATGATCTCTTCCAGATCCGGGAATGCACCACCACAGATAAATAAAATGTCTTTGGTGTTTACCATCGTCATCGGAACCATGGCATTTTTGCTGCTGGCTCCAACCGGTACTTCTACCTCTGCACCCTCTAATAATTTTAACATTCCCTGCTGTACGGACTCTCCGCTGACATCACGCTGATTTGTGTTGCGCTTTTTGGCGATCTTGTCGATCTCATCGATAAAAATGATACCATGCTCTGCGCGCTCTACATCGTTGTCTGCGGCGGCAAGCAGTTTGCTGACTACGCTCTCGATATCATCGCCGATATAACCTGCCTCGGTCAGGGAAGTCGCATCGGTGATCGCAAGCGGCACATCAAGCAGTTTTGCCAGTGTCTTGACCAGATAAGTTTTACCACAGCCGGTCGGTCCGATCATCAGCATGTTTGATTTTTCGATCTCAACATCATCCTTGTGGTCTGATGCGATTCTCTTGTAATGGTTATAGACCGCCACTGACATTACCTTTTTCGCATGCTCCTGACCTACGACATACTCATCAAGCGATGCCTTGATCTTATGTGGAGCCGGGATTTTATGTATGTCGAGGACTGCTTCTGACTTCTCTTTTGGCTTTTTCTTTTTGATCTTCTGATTGTTCGGCACAAATCCCTGCAGATCCGACAGATTGATCATGCTGATGTTTGGCATCTTGCCCATATTCATCTGGAACATATCGTCCATCGAGAAACCGGAGCCGTTCATGCTGTCAAACGTCTTCTGCATACAGTCTCTGCAGATGCTGATATTATTCGGGATCTTGATCATCTTGCCTGCAATATGTTCCGGTCTGCGGCAGATGTAGCAGATGTCTTCGTACTCATTTTCTTCTTTATCTGAAGCAGGAGTTTCTTCCACGCTCACCTTTGTCTCTTCCGGTGTGCCGGCATCCTGCCCTGTTACCTCGTTTTCTTCCTGATCGATCACTTCTCTATAATCATTATTATTCATTGTTGTCTCCATTCCATTGCTTGTAAGATAACAGTATTATAATTCAAAACCGATAGTACCACAAGGAATTTGCGTATGATTTCATTTTTATTTAAGAAAAAAGGAAGCATGCAATCTTCATTGCTGCTTCCATGTTTCCTATCTGGCTGTTCCTGTTGTGGTGTCCCCGTTGGTCGCATTATCGCCTTCCCCGGTCATATCATCCACACCATTTTCCACGCCGTTTATAATATCTTTTCCTGCCTCTCCGACACCGTCTACCACATCATCCACAACTGCGCCGCCCTCTGTGGTCGCTCCGCCTGTTGTGTTATTGTTGTTTGTGGTTCCGTTTCCATTTGTTCCATTCTCGGTATTCAGTACATTGTTGTCCGGATTGGTGGTCGTCGTACCGTTTGTCTCGGTTCCGTTTACACCTGTTCCGTTGGTACCGGTGCCATTTCCGTTATTCTCTGTGTTTGTGGTGGTTCCATTGTTCGTGGTTCCATTGTTATTGTCTTTCACACCATTTCCACATGCGGTCAGACCGCCTAACGCCATCGTAAGCACCAAACCTGCCAGCATTACTCTGATCTTTTTCATAGTCATATTCTCCTTTACCTTTAAAAAGTTTTCAAGGATAGTATGAGCTGTTTTTCTGAACTTATGCAAAAAGCAGGAAATGTTTTAAATTTTCTTATTTATAATAACCCAATTCTCTTGAGAGTTCTTCCTGTACTTTCTTTACATCCACAGCAAGCTCCATGACACGCTCTCTTGTCATACGGCTGGTCGGCCCGGAGATACTGAACGCATATTTTACTTCATTCTGGTAACCATGTAAACATGCAGCAATACAGCGGACACCTTTTTCATTTTCCTCGTCATCGAGCGCATAACCGTTCTTACGGACTTCTTCTAATAATTTCTGCATTTCCTCATAGTCCGTCACGGTCTTGTCTGTCTTTTTCTCGATGACACTTTCATTCCAGATCTGTTTTACTTCACGCTCCGGCAAAGTTGCCATGATCGCCTTGCCGACTCCGGAACAGTACATCGGATGGATCATTCCAACATGCGATACCATGCGGATGGTTCCGACTTTTGCTTCGATCTTATAAATATATAAAATATGGTTGCCTTCACGCTGCACCAGATGAACAGCCTCGCCGCTTAAATCTGATAAACGCTCCAGATATGGCTTTGCCACCTGTAAAATATCCATGCGGTCGAGGATCTTTCCCGCCATATTTACTATTTTATAGGAAAGCATATATTTTTGTGTTGTCTCGTCCTGTTTTGCGTATCCCATATAGACTAAGGACATCAACAGGCGGTGTACGGTACTCTTGTGCAGGTCCAATGCTGCGCTGATCTCCATCAGCCCCATCTCGCCATTCTCCGCAAGCATCTCCATTACCTGAAAAATACGCTCCGCGGACTGTACCGGATTTTTTGTCTCTTTTCCTTCTGCCATACCAAACCTCTTACTCTGTTTTTTAGTTCCATATTATAAATTCGTGTTCCACAATACGAAACTAAATGCAATGATAGCATGAACCAGACAGAAAAGTCAATCTCTTTTCCTGCGCTGTTTCTTATCAAAATAGGTTGACAAGGCTTTCTCAGATGTTATAATTATATTGTATCGTTTTATGAAACATTGTTTCACATTGTGGAACGCAAAAAAAGAAACCAAATTATATTAATTATAAGGAGAAGATAGTATGAACAAAGTATTAGAAGAGTTTTCCAAAATCGGTATCATCCCAGTTATCGCCCTTGACAACGTTGAGGATGCAGCACCTTTAGCAAAAGCATTATGCGATGGTGGTCTTCCATGTGCAGAGGTTACATTCCGTACTGCTGCAGCTGAGGAGTCTATCCGCATCATGTCTGAGCAATTCCCTGAGATGTTAGTAGGTGCAGGAACCGTTCTTACAACGGAGCAGGTTGACCGTGCTGTCAATGCCGGTGCAAAATTCATCGTAAGCCCGGGCTTAAATCCAAAAGTTGTGAAATACTGTGTAGAGAAAGGTATCCCGGTAACTCCTGGATGCTCTAACCCAAGTGATGTTGAAGTAGCGATCGAGCTTGGTCTTGAAGTTGTTAAATTCTTCCCGGCAGAAGCTGCAGGCGGATTAAACATGATCAAATCCATGGCTGCTCCTTACACCAAGATGAGATTCATGCCAACCGGTGGTATCAATGCAAAGAACTTAACAAACTACCTTGACTTCAAAAAGATCATCGCATGCGGTGGTTCCTGGATGGTAAACAAAGACATGATCGCAGCAAAAGACTGGGCTGGCATCACTGCTTTAACCAAAGAAGCGGTTGCAACCATGTTAGGTTTCAAATTATTACATGTAGGTGTCAACAACGCAAACGAAGAAGTTGCTGCTGCTGAATCTGCAAAATTCGCTACTCTTCTTGGCGAGAACGTAAAAGTTGGAAACAGCTCTATGTTCGTTGGTTCTCTGATCGAGATGATGAAAAACCCGGGACGTGGTACAAACGGACACATCTGCATCCAGACCAACTACTTAGACCGTGCTATCTACCACTTAGAGAAACGTGGTTTTGTATTTGACGAATCTTCTTTCAAATACAATGACAAGGGCGAGCTTACCGTTGCTTACTTAAAAGACGAGATCGCTGGTTTTGCTGTTCATTTCAACCAGAAATAATAAAAACCTGTATTCCGTTTTTAACAAGGAGGATTCTCATGGATCAAAATTGTGCTTATTGTATGGAAGGCGATCTGGTCGCTCAGTTTGGTATCAAGATCTGTGAACTGCCAAGTTCCAAAGTATATCTGTTCAAAGAGCAGAGCCACAAGGGACGTGTGATCGTGGCTCACAAAAAACACGTCAGCGAGATCATCGAGCTGACTGCCGAAGAACGTGCTGCTTACATGGAAGACATCAACCATGTTGCAGAGGCTTTACACAAGGCTTTTCACCCACAGAAAGTCAACTATGGTGCCTATGGTGATACCGGACATCACCTTCATTTCCATCTGGTTCCAAAATATACCGATGAATATGAATGGGGTGGCGTATTTGCCATGAACCCGGGCGAGAAATTCTTATCAGATGAAGAATATGCTTCCCTGATCGAGCAGATCAAAGCAAACCTGTAATAGAAAAAAGAACCGCAACGTGATCTTTTCCGTTTCGGTTCTTTTTTCATCCTCTTTTATTCTTCTTAAATTGCCTCGATCGCCACAAGCAGTTTCTTCTGGTATAACTGCATCTGTTTTAACTGTTCTCCGATCATCTGATACTCTTCCCTGCGCAGATCCGAAACGACCGCAGAGGCACTCTGAAACATCTGGGAAAACCCAAGTGTCCCGGAAAGCCCCTTTAGTGCATGGATCTGATCTAACACTTCCTTGTAATCCGTCTTCTCATATGCCGCTACCGCATCCTGCAAATGATGATCTTCCTCATATTTTCTCAAATATTTTACATACAGTTCTTCTTTTCCTGCAAAATGCAGTACCCCTGCTGCATAATCAACACCGACCTCTTTTAATGCTTCCTTTTTCATATAATAAATCACGCCCTTCTGTTCCTGCACATCACAACTACATCATTATTTTGAACGATGTATGTGTTAGTGTCAAGAATTTTTCTTATTTCTTAGCGCTTTTATTTCTTCATCTTAGGCTGAAAGATCAGACTGGCGAGATAACCAAAAACAAGCGCAGCCGAGATACCAACCGCACTCGCCTTGAAACCTCCCATAAAAATGCCGATAAATCCATTTTCATCGACTGCCTCTTTTACCCCTTTCCAGAGCACATTTCCAAAGCCGAGGAGTGGAACAGATGCTCCTGCTCCTGCAAAGTCCACAAAAGGCTGATAAATCTGTAATGCTCCAAGCAATGCCCCCAGGCAGACCAGACAGACCATGATCCGCCCCGGTAACATCTTTGTCTTTTCCATTAAGATCTGGACCAGTGCACAGATTGCCCCACCGACCCAGAATGCGTTGATATAATCCATATTCCCTCTTTCTGCATATCAGATATGCTTTCTCTAAATACAGCCTGTCAGATATGCTAATCTTTTTATACTCTTTAAGATGCGTGTTCGATCACGACCGCGTGCGCAATGCCCGGCACATTCTTTCCCTCATTGAAAGACACTGTAGAAAGCAGTGCCCCGGTCGGCACAAATAAGATCCTGTGGTATGTTCCATCCTCCACCTTTTTCAGGAAATGCGCACTCAACGTCACTGCCGAACATCCACAGCCGGAACCACCTGCTCCGGTCTTTTGCGCATCACTGTCATAGATTTCAATCCCACAATCGGTATGGATTGTACTGATGTCAAAACCTTTGTATTTTAACAGATCGATCAAAATCTCCTGCCCGATACTTCCCAAGTCTCCGGTAATGATCTTATCGTAGTCACTTACCCCCCTTTTAAAATCATTGAAGTTTGCCTCGATCACATCCGCTGCAGCCGGTGCCATGGCAGCCCCCATATTCATCGAATCCTTAATGCCATAGTCAACGATCTTCCCTGTCGTGATTCCTGTGATCCGCGCCTTGCTCCTTTTCGTGCCAAGCACATATGCCCCGCTTCCTGTGACCGTCCAGGTGGCTGATTTCGGTCTCTGATTGGCATATTCTAACGGGAACCGGAACTGCTTTTCCGCACTTGCAAAATGAGACGATGTCATTGCCACCACATATTCTGCATAACCTGCCGCCACACACATTGCACCGAGCGAAAGCGCCTCTCCACAGGTGCTGCATGCTCCGTAAAGTCCAAACAGCGGCACCTTGGTATCCTGCAGCCCAAATGAGGTTGCGATATTCTGTCCTAACAGATCTCCTGAAAACAGATAACGGATCTCCTCTGGTTTCAGTCCGGCTTTTCCGATCGCCATGGTAAATGCTTCCTTTTGCAGTGTACTCTCTGCCTCTTCCCATGTGTTCTGCCCGAACTTATCGTCCTCTCCCACGACATCGAACTTGTTTCCAAGCGGCCCTTCCCCTTCTTTTTTCCCAACAATATTTGCACTGCTTATGATATACGGTGCTCTCTCAAATTGCAGACTCTGTTTTCCTACCTGAACCTCCATCCTTTTCATCCCTTTCTTCTTTTCTTTTAGTATGGATGTTTTTTTTCTTTTTATTCCGGGCAGACTCTTATTGCATCTGTTTTTCCTGTATTCAAAGAATTTATTTTGTATATTTCTCACAAATACAGAATTGATTGACGGCTAAAAATTGGTAAGATATGATACATCTACGAGGTATTGATCACATGCGAAACGAATTTATTCCCAAAGCGTTAAAAGAATATCGTAAGAAAAATAATTATACAGTTAATGACGTATCCCTCCTGCTCCAGAAACGTTCCATGGAGGTTGCTCCGAAAACGATTTATGGATGGGAAAGTGGACAGGCAAGCCCAAGTGCCGATATGCTTTTAACTCTCTGCGAAATTTATCACATAACAGACGTTCTCGGTTCATTCGGACATGGCTCAAGTAACGATTTCCAACTTACAATGGAGGAACGTACCGTTGTCGAAGCCTACCGCGCACATCCTGAATTACACGAAGCCGTGGATATTCTCTTAGGCTGTAGAAAACACAGTTCACCGGATAATCGCAATACACACCGTCAGACATAAATATAGAATGTCCGCAGAGCATACATTCTATATGAAAAAAAGACAATGGGAAACTTTTTTGTTTCCCATTGTCTTTTTTAAATTCGGAACTCTCCTGCATCCTTTGATGTAATATTCATCGTGATGCTGCAGTCTGCCATGTGCTCATAATTGACCTCCAGTTCATAGTCTACCTTAACCTCGATGTTATGCTCGCTCTCACTGACCTCAACATTTCTGGCATCGATCCCGACTAAAAGACTGCCATATGGTGTGTAATAATAGCTGACATTCTTTTTATTCTTCTCGAACATCATATGCACATTCGTTGCACCACGCTTGGTAATGTCTAACATGCTGTCATTTAGCTTGATGATATTCTTTGTAGGCTCTTTGATCCCCTCTATGATCTCATCATAAATGATATAATGCTTTCCATTTTTTTTATAATAATCACCGCTTGTGATCACCTCGACCGGTTCATTGTCCGTGTCTCCTGCAAACTGCAATCCGCTGATCTTTAAAATTACCTCTTTTGTCATGTCTTACCCTTCATTACTTTCGTTTCTAAAACTTTGCTGCTCTTCCTATCTTACCTACTTTCCGGCAAAGTTTCAATACTATTCTTCATTTCCGGCGGAAAGATCATTCAAAAAGGAAAGATACTTAAACTGCACTTTATAATTTCCCGAAGAAAGCACCTCCTTATATTCTTCCGGGGAGAGTACTTCCTCAAGTGATTCTTTTGCATCTTCCTCCACGACCTCATAGACGCTTCCCGAAAAGCACATATTCGGATACATTACGCACCACCAGTTATGACCGCATCCTGCACCAATAACAACCTCAAGTGCCTCATAGTTTCCTGCCGGGAAAGTATATTCGCCATAAGATTTCACCGGAAATTTCACCTCTTTGATAAACGTTTCGACCGGGTAATCATATCCTTCCTGCGCCACGACCTGTTCGGCAGTCTTACGGATCTTTGCTTCGTTTTCGGATATCACAGCCAGACATTCCTTTTTGCTCGTCACTCCACACAGTTTTTCGGACATATAGCCGCCAACGGCATCACGCACTTTTAATTTCAGTGCCTGATCCTCTTTCGTATCACTGTTTGCGATCACATGAAACCGCACGACCTTCTCTGCGATCTCCTGCTGCATCTGCTGTCTTTTTATGTACTCCATCCCAAGAAACAGGGTGGATAAGCCCAATAGAAGGAACAGTCCCTCTATCAGCTTCTGTCTCCACTTTTCCATTTTAAAACGCTCCTTTTTTTGTTTTCTCCCTCCTATCCTTCCACAAATTTCCGGTCTTATTCACGTTTTTATAAATTTACCCAGGTGATCTCCACATGACAGACCACTTTTGTCCCCTGTTCATATTGTGTTTCGTACATCGTTACCCAGTCATACCATTCTCTTTTTTCCGCTCCGACCTTTTTGTAACTGTTTGTGATATCCACCGGTTCCTCCCCCTGTATCATCTCCTGCGCGATCTGGTTTAAATAGGTTTCACACATCCGTTCCAGTTCCCTTTTACTGTAAAATTTTCCTGCCGGCTGCGCTACGACCTTTCCATTACAGCGGACATACAACTCGATCACTTTCTCCTCGCGGGTCCCGGAAAATGTGATCCGGTTTTGCGCCCCGGATAATTCCACGCCAAACCCGGGATCAAGAGATAGCGTATACGTCCTCATCTTATTCTGGGCAAAAAAGGATAAAAGCGCGGCCTCACTCTCACAGATTCCTATCGGCACACTACGCCGCACCACATAGTATCCTTTGATCAAAAAACTGTCATCCTCTCTTTCCACATAGGGCAGATACAGTGTCTCCATCTTATTTTCCTGTTCCTCATAGAGCATGCCAAGAGTCGGATACACCTGCTTTTTTGCCTCCGATACATTCTCAAACATTTCCTCAAAATAGGTTCCTGCTGACTCACCCTCTTCGTTTTCTTCCATGATCTTTTCTGCATCCTCTGCAACGACCACATAGGTATTACGCGGAACTTCATTCTGTTTTTCCAAAAAAGAAAGCAATTCCTCCCATCCCTTTTCGTTCTCGATCACACTCTGGTTCACCACCAGCAGTTTCAGATGATTGTAATCGATCACACGGTTTTTCCCCTCTGTGTTCTCCATCCACGTTACGCCGGCATTTGTGGCATCCGTAACGGCAACCTCGATCGGGAAATTCTTATCTTCCAGTTCAGCCGTACAACACCCCGAGAGAAACGGCAGACAGCAGAGGAAGAAAATCATTGCTGCTTTCTTTCCAACGCGCTTTTTACATCCCAGCAACAGCAACGGGACAAGCACCAGAAACGGCGTCCCCACATAGCAGAGGAACTGCAGATACCATTGCTCCATCCGTCCGTTTTTATAATAAGAAACCGCAAGCAGGCACACCAGAACAAGCACGATCGCATATGCCCACACGCTCTTTTTCCTGCCCACCACACGGGTTAAGATCTTTCCGCTGTAAAATACCGTGCTCCCGAGCAGCGCGTATAACGTAAAAAACCAGATCCCGAACATGATCGCATCCGTCCGCTTTAAAA
>JBNMKU010000036.1:0-21164 GCA_050874505.1 Roseburia sp.
ATGTGAGATCACACCACCTGTGACAACCGGATCGGATGGAAACGCAGGGATCAGTGTGGAGGCTTGTGTGCGTGAAAATAAAAACGGTACGTTCTTATTTTTGTTAAATCACAGTGAAAAAACGGAGAAAGTCACATTAAGATCCGGCGGAACAGATCTGCTTAATAACAGGGAGTATCAGGACGGAGAGACGATAGAACTTGCTGCAAAGGATGTCGCACTCATAAAGCAAAAGTAAAACAAACAGGGGATTTTTTATGAACGAGAAGGAGATTTTAAACAGGGTAGAAAAAGGGATCATTGAGGGTCCTTTTCTGCCGGAGTGGGGTTCTTTAATGGAGCAGGAGATACCGGAGTGGTTTGCAAAAGAAAAACTCGGGATCTTCATCCACTGGGGACTCTACAGCGTTCCGGCATATTCGAATGAATGGTATTCCAGAAATATGTACATAAAGGGAATGCCGGCATATGAGTATCACAGAAAAGTCTATGGAGATCAGAAGGACTTTGGTTATCAGGATTTCATCCCGCTGTTTCGTGCGGAAAAATTTGATGCGGCAGAGTGGATCGCTTTGTTTCGGGATGCCGGAGCAGGTTATGTCTTTCCGGTGGCGGAGCACCACGACGGATTTCAGATGTACCGGAGTGACCTCTCAAAATGGAACGCGGCAGAGATGGGACCAAAGAAGGATATCCTTTTGGCACTCAAAAAAGAGGCAGAACGGGCAGGACTTCATTTCTGTACCTCATCACACCGGGCAGAGCATTTCTTTTTCATGGGGCATGGCAGGGAATTTGACAGTGATGTGAAAGCACCGATGAAAAAAGGAGATTTTTACTGGCCGGCAGAGAAAGAGCCGGAGCCGGAAGACCTGTATTCCAGGCCGTACCCTGATGAAGAATTTTTAAATGACTGGCTGGCGCGCACGGCAGAGCTGATCTTAAATTACAGACCGGAACTGCTCTATTTTGACTGGTGGATTCAGCATGAGGCATTTAAGCCTTATTTAAAGAAGCTGGCGGCGTTTTATTATAACTATGGCAGGCAGCAGGGGAAACGGGTCTGCATCTGTTATAAGCACGATGCGATGATGTTTGGAAGCGGTATTGTGGAAGTCGAGCGTGGCGGCTTTGCAGAGGCGAAGCCCTATGCCTGGCAGACCGATACGGCGGTGGCGAGAAATTCATGGTGCTATACGCAGTCACTCGATTATAAAAGCAGCAATGAGATCATCTGCACACTTGTGGATGTGGTAAGCAAAAACGGAAATCTGCTGCTCAATATCGGACCGAAAGCGGACGGCACGATCCCGGATGGAGATAAAAAGATTTTGAGGGATCTGGCAGCCTGGATGAAATGCAATGGAGAGGCGATCAAAGGGGCAAAAGTCTGGCGAAGATCGATGGAGGGCCCTACAAGGATGAAAGAGGGGCAGTTTCAGGATCAGACCGAGACGAAGTTTACGGAGCAGGACTACCGGTTTACCGTAAATCATGGAAATATCTATGCGATCGCACTAAAATGCCCGAAAGATGGAACGTTTTTAGTGCGTTCCTTAGCAGACAGCGCGGATCAGAATGTGCCGGAGTTTCACGGCATCATCGAAGACGTAAGGGTGTTAGGGTATGAAAAACCCCTCACCTGGTATGTGGATGGTGAGGGGCTGCATGTGAAAACGGAGCCTTTTTCTGTGGATGTTCCGGTTGTGCTCCGCGTAAAGATCGCGTAGCTATGCTTTGTTTTCCCTGCGGAATTCTGCCGGGCTTTTTCCGGTGTTCTTTTTGAATTTGATGTGGAAATAATCCACGTTCCGGTATCCGACTTTTTCAGCAATGGTATAGACTTTCAGGTCGGTTGTCAAAAGCAGTTCCTTGGAATGTTCGATTCGCACCTGATCGACATAGGAGTTAAAGTTCTGCCCCATTTTCTTGGAAAAGATCTTGCCGAGGTAGGAACTGTTATAACCAAAGAGCGGGGCGATATTTTCCAGTGTGATATTGTTTGTGTAATTATGATTAATGTAGTGCAAAATATCATCCAGTACGCTTTCTCTGGAGGATGTTCCGATCGAGGAGATCACAAGTTCAAACTGTTCGGTCAGGTAGAGGATGATCTCATAGAGATAATAGCGTTCTTCAATGGATTTGATGATCTCTGCATTGCCTGGAAACGGGATGTTGGCATTGTTGTAGAGATGGTTGATGCGCTCCTTGATCTGTAAAAACAGGTCGGTCAGAAAAAGCCGGATCTCTGCGATCGAATCTGCAGCATTGTAGAGCTGTGTCTGCAAATGGGAAAGAGTTTCTGCAAGCATATTGCGGTTGAATGCCTGTAAATAGCCAAACAGTTTACTGGCGTATTCCTCCTGCAGGTCATTGTTTAAAACGGAAGAGAGATGTTCCGGTTCCGGCAGGTCAAGGTAACCGATGGTGTGCTGTTCCTGCTCGCAGAAAAAGCGGCGGGTGAGCAACCGTGCTGCCTGCTGGTAGGAGAGCCTTACGTCTTCTAAGGAAGAGACGCAGCTTCCGTAGGTGATAAACAGGCTGTCAAGCGGAGAATCTTTCTGCGGTCGTTTTTCCTGCTGATAACGGTCTAAAAATTCATTGAATTTCTGGATGGCGAGCGGGCCTTTTAACAGGATGACCTCCTGACCGTCGTGAAAAATGGTATCATAGGAGTGATAATCCTGATTGGTGACACGGAGCAGATCGGAAAAACGGTAAGGAAGTTCGCCGGTGTCGTGATTGTACTTTTCATAAATCAAGACCTGATAGATACTGGCATCTAACTGCAGTTCTTTCGGGTCAAAAGAGGAGAAGGAGGCAGTGCCGGATAAGATATCGTGGATGATCGTATTTCTGGCTTTCTGTTTATAGTGTTCCTGTGTGTTTTCGTTGGCACATTCCTCATCAAGCTGTTTTTTGATGTCACAGAGGATCTCTTCTAATTCATCCTCGTCGATCGGTTTTGTGAGGTAATACTGGACACCGTAACGGATGGCTTCCTGTGCATATTTAAAGTCAGAATAGCCGCTTAAGATAATGATCTTGCCTTTAAAGCCCTGTTCACGGGCATTTTTTATCACATCAAGACCAAGCATTTTGGGCATGCGGATATCAAGGAGAACGACGTCCGGCTGTGCTGCAATGATCTGTTCGTAGGCACTTTCGCCGTTTGAAGCTTCTCCTGCTATGGTAAAACCAAGCGTTTCATAATCCAAAAGGCACTTTAATCCCTCACGGATGATCGCTTCGTCATCCGCAATAAAAATCTGATACATAACGCTACACTCCTGTCTCTGATACTGATAGATAATTATAAATTTGGACTGCAGATTTGTCAAATTTGTGGGGTGTTTTATCTACAGTTTCACGGGTATTTTATTCCGGGAAATTAGGCTACAATGAGCACAAATGAAAATAAATGGAGGAGAGAACGATGAAGTTTAGCAATGGTTGTTGGTTACAGAAAGAAAATTGTGAATGTTTTTCACCTGCACAGGTGTATTTTTCAAAAATAGAACAGGATATGGTGACGATATGTGCGCCCACGAGCCACATTGGACACAGAGGGGATACCCTGGGAGGAATCAATCTGACCATTCAGATCACGGCACCTTATCCGGAGGTTTTGCGTGTGCAGACTTATCATCATATGGGCGTGCGGAAAAAAGCGCCTTCCTTTGAAATTGCAGCACCACAGAGTGGAAATCTGAAAGCAGAGGAAACGGAAGAAAAACTTATCGTATCAAGCGGTACCCTGCGCATTGAGGTGGAAAAGGGCAATGGTGCCATGACATTCTACCGCGGATCAGAAAAGATCACAGCAAGCGGCTGGAGAGATCTTGCATATATGAAAACGGACTGGAAAGGATTTGCCTATGATAAGGGACCGGAAGATGCCTATATGAGAGAGCAGCTGTCCCTGTCGGTCGGAGAACTGATCTATGGTCTTGGAGAACGTTTCTCCGCATTTGTAAAAAATGGACAGAGTGTGGATATCTGGAATGAGGATGGCGGTGCTTCCACCGAGCAGTCCTATAAAAATATCCCATTTTATGTATCAATCAGGGGATATGGTGTCTTTGTAAATCATCCGGAGCGGGTTTCCTTTGAGGTGGCAACGGAGATGGTAACCAAAGTGGAGTTCTCTGTTCCGGGAGAAAGCCTTGACTACTTCCTGATCAACGGACCGACGATGAAAGAGGTTTTGATGCGTTATACGGATATCACCGGGAAACCATCCCTTCCGGCACCGTGGACATTCGGTTTATGGTTGTCTACTTCCTTTACGACCAATTATGATGAAGAGACGGTCAATAAATTTGTGGATGGAATGCTGGAGAGAAAGATACCACTTTCCGTATTCCACTTTGACTGTTTCTGGATGAAGGATTTCAACTGGTGTGATTTTACCTGGGATTCCAGAGTGTTCCCGGATCCGGAAGGCATGTTGGCGCGGTTAAAGAAAAAGGGATTAAAGATCTGTGTCTGGATCAACAGTTACGTTGGACAGGAATCCTCCATGTTTGAGGAGGGCGTAAAGGGCGGCTATTTCTTAAAACGTCCAAACGGCGATGTATGGCAGTGGGATATGTGGCAGCCGGGACTGGCAATCGTAGACTTTACCAATCCTGCAGCACGTGAGTGGTATGGAAAGAAATTAGAGGCATTGCTCGATATGGGCGTGGATTGCTTTAAGACGGATTTTGGCGAGCGTATCCCGACCGATGCGGTATATTACGATGGTTCCGATCCGGTGAAAATGCACAATTATTATACTTATCTTTACAATAAGACCGTATATGATGTCATTAAAAAGAAAAAAGGCGAGAAAGATGCGATCCTCTTTGCACGTTCTGCAACGGCAGGCGGTCAGAAATTCCCGGTACACTGGGGTGGCGACTGCTGGTCTGATTATGAGTCCATGGAGGAGAGCCTGCGCGGCGGCTTATCTTTGACCAGTTCCGGATTTGGGTTCTGGAGCCATGACATTGGAGGATTTGAGAGCACTTCGACACCGGATGTCTATAAGAGATGGTGCGCGTTTGGCCTGTTATCGACCCATTCCAGACTGCATGGTTCGACCTCTTACCGTGTGCCGTGGGCATATGATGAGGAAGCTGTTGATGTGGTACGTTTCTTTGCACAGTTAAAGGCATCCTTAATGCCGTATCTCTACCGCAATGCGATCGAGACATCAAAGACCGGTGTTCCGATGATGCGCAGCATGGTCTTAGAGTTTACAGAGGATAAAAACTGTTCCTATCTGGCAGACCAGTATATGTTAGGAGATTCGCTCCTTGTGGCACCGATCTTCAGGGAGGATGGCATCGCAGAGTATTATCTCCCGGAGGGCAGATGGACATCTGTTCTGACAGGAGAGGAAAGAGCCGGTGGCAGATGGTATCGTGAGAAACACGGTTATTTAAGCATTCCGCTCTATGCAAGAGAGGGAAGCATTGTTGCAATCGGTGCCAGAAATGACAATGCAGTCTATGCGTATGCAAAGGATGTTACGTTCCGTGTCTATGCACTGGCAAACGGAGCGGAGGCAGAGACCGTGGTTTACGGAACAGAAAATGAAAAAGAGGCATCCGTTCATGTGTTACATAAGGAAGACGGCTATGAAATTTCCGTGGAGAGTGCGTATGGCAGCAAAGTCATTCTGGTAAATGAGAGTGAGCCAAAGAAAGTAAGCGGAACAGATTATCAGATGGATGGAACTGATGTTGTCTTGACCTTTGAGGGAAGTGGCAGTGCAACTGTATCATATTAGGCACAGGGATCTGGTGCTTTGTGTGGAAGAAGGAGGAGATTATGCAGGAGCAGGAAAACTATATTGAGGGGCTGCTTGGTCAGCTTACTTTAGAAGAAAAAATAGGGATGATCCATGGTGCGGGATTATTTCGGACGGAAGGTGTGGCACGGCTTGGAATACCGCCACTGCACATGTCGGACGGACCGATGGGTGTGCGTGCAGAGTTCGCAGATCGTGAGTGGAGAAATACCGGCACAACAGATGATTTTGTTTCTTACCTGCCCTGCAACAGTGCGATTGCATCGACCTGGAATCCAAGGATGGCAGAAGAAGCAGGAGAGGTGTTAGGTGAGGAAGCAAGGGGCAGAAAAAAAGATGTGATCCTTGCTCCGGGCATCAACATTAAAAGAAGCCCGCTCTGCGGCAGAAACTTTGAGTACATGAGCGAGGACCCGAGGCTCATCGAGGAACTGGTCGTTCCGCTTGTGAAAGGCATCCAGAAACAGGATGTGGCTGCCTGCGTAAAACATTTTGCGGCAAATTCACAGGAGACGGAGCGGCTCTGGGTTGACACAAAAGTTGACGAACAGACATTGGAAGAAATTTATCTGCCGGGATTTAAAGCAGCGGTGGAAAAAGGTAAAATCTATTCCCTGATGGGAGCGTATAACCGTCTGAATGGGGAACACTGCTGTACCAGCAAAGCTTTGCTGAACGAGAAGCTCCGCAAAGAATGGAACTTTGACGGTATGGTCGTCTCTGACTGGGGAGGCGTGCATGATACCGTAGAGGCAGCAGAATCGGCACTGGATATCGAGATGGATGTCAAATATGAGTTTGAGGAACAGCACATGGCAGAGCCTTTGCGAAAGAAGATCTTAGCGGGCGAGATCAAAGAAGAACTCATTGATGAAAAAGTCCGCAACATCCTAAGACTGATGCTCCGCTTAAAGATGATCGGTGAGGAAAAAGACGGGAGAAAAGCAGGTACTTATAATACGCCTGAGCACAGGGAGGCAATCCTTAATGTGGCAAGGGAATCGGTGATCCTGTTAAAAAATGAAAAGAAGATCCTCCCGCTTAATGAAAAGAAAGTACATAAAGTGGCAGTCATCGGTGGCAACGCGGCAGCGATCCATTCCAACGGAGGCGGCAGTGCCGAGATCAAGGCTCTCTATGAGATCTCGCCGTTAATGGGCATCAAGAAGTTATTGGGTGGCAACTGTGAGGTGTTCTATGCACCGGGCTATGTCATGCCGGAAAAGAAACCTGTGGATGCCACAAACTGGCAGGCAGAGAGTACAGACCACGACTGGAGCGGCGAGCAGAAAGACGTAAAATTAGACGAAACAAAAGCTGCCGCTTACCGGGACGAGGCGGTCGCACTGGCAAAAGAATGTGATACGGTGATCTTTGTCGGTGGCTTAAATCATGATTATGATGTGGAGGGCGCAGACCGGAAGGATATGAAACTGCCCTATGGGCAGGATGAGGTCATTGCGGCATTGTTAGAGGAAGTGCCGGATACCGTGGTTGTTCTTTATGCGGGTTCACCGGTCGAGATGCCATGGCTTAAAGAGGCACATGCGGTTGTGTTCAGTTATTATGCAGGCATGGAGGGCGGAACGGCGATCGCAGAAACTCTGTTTGGAAGAGTCAATCCATCCGGCAAACTGGCAGAAACCTTTATCAAAACCGCAGACCAGTGCCCGGCACATTACATCGGAACCTTTGGCAGAAAAGATGTGGTGGAGTATAAAGAAGGCACCAGGGTGGGATACCGTTTCTATGATAAGGAAGAGACAGACATCAATTTCTGTTTCGGTCATGGGCTTTCCTACAGCAGTTTCTGTTATGAAGATCTTGCGGTAAAGCAGCAGGAAGATGAGATTGCTGTCATGGTTACTGTAAAAAATGACAGTGATGTAGATGGAAAAGAAACGGTGCAGTTATATGTTGCGGCAAAAGAGGGCGCACATGCAGGTGTCCATGAGCTGAAAAAATTCAAAAAGAGAGAGATAAAAGCAGGCGAGACCGTGCAGGTTACCTTTACATTATCAAAGATGGATTTTGCACACTATGATGTGGAGCAGAAAGCATTTACTGTAAAAAGCGGAACCTACGAGATTCAGGTGGGAACCTCGTCAAGGGAGATCTGCCTTGCCAAGACGATTTCTTTGTAATACAATAATTCCGTCAGACTATGTTAGTCTGGCGGAATTTTGAATGTGAGGCAAGAATGGAACCATTAATAAGAGAATTAAAAGTCTGGGGCTGTGATACGAATGGAGCCTTGGAACGTTTTTTAGACGATGTATCCTTTTACCAGAGCTGTCTTAACATGGTGGCAGAAGATCCCGGATTTGAAGCATTGGGGAAGGCATTAAAAGAAGAACAGGCAGCAGAAGCGTTTGACTGCGCACACACATTAAAGGGCGTGCTTGCAAATGCAGGCTTAACCCCGATGTATGAAATCGCGGTACGGATCGTAGAGCCGCTTCGGGCAGGAAATATACAAAATCTGATGCCGGTTTATGAGGAATTACTGGTCTCCCGCGCATACTTAAAACAGCTGTTAAAAAAGAACGGAGAAGGCAATGAAACTGTATCTGGCTAAGATCACACCGCTTCTGGATCCGGCATTGTTTGAGGCGTTACTTCCTTTTGTACCAAAAGAAAGGCAGGATGCCATCAAAAAGATCCATTACAAAGAGGATCAGGCAAGAAGCCTTGCGGCAGGTCTTTTACTGGAGTATGGGCTGAGGGAGTGCGGTTACACGCTGCTTGAAAAAGAGCATGGAAAACAGAAGGTCTCTCTGGTGTATGGAGAGAGTGGCAAGCCGGAGTTATCTGGCGATAAGTTATCACTTGATAACTGCATTTTTTTTAATCTGACTCATTCGGGAGATTATGCGGCGGCAGTATTTGATACGATGCCCCTTGGCGTTGATCTTGAAAAAGTGCGGGAGAAAAAGCTGCACGAAAACAGTAAGAAACTGGCGGCGCGGTTCTTTTGCAAAAGGGAGCAGGAATTTCTTGAAACAGTTGAAGCGCAGGAAGGCGTGGCGGCGTATGAGGTGGCATTTATCAAACTCTGGACGAGAAAAGAAAGCTATGTAAAAGCAAAGGGAATCGGGATAAGGATGCCCTTTGATTCATTTTGTGTATTAGAGCCGCAGACAGAGGATCATGCGCTTTTTTTTCATACAGTGACACCGGACGATAAAGCGTATCAGCTTTCGGTGTGCAGTGGAAGAATAGAAATGCCGGAAATCATGACTCTGGATTTGACGGACTTTGGAAAAACGATTATAATAAAAACCTGTGAAGGAGGAGAGATCCATGTATGACGAGCTGACCGAACAGGACATCAAAAAGATGGAAGAGGAGATCGAGTACCGCAAATTAGTGGTACGCAAACAGGCACTGGAAGCCGTAAAAGAGGCAAGAGCGCATGGCGACTTAAGCGAAAATTTTGAATACCATGCAGCCAAAAAAGACAAAAATCAGAACGAGAGCCGGATCCGCTATCTGGAAAAGATGATCAAAACAGCAAAGATCATTTCAACTGATTCCGCAGAGGATGAAGTGGGAATGAACAATACCGTTACCGTGTATTTTGAAGAGGACGACGAGGAAGAAGTATACAAGCTGGTAACGACGGTCCGGGGAAATTCCCTTAAGAATCTGATCAGCAACGAATCACCACTCGGAAAAGCCCTGCTCGGACATAAAGTCGGAGACCGGGTAGAGGTCGTGGTAAATGAAGATTACTCCTACTATGTTGTGATAAGAAAAATTGAGAATACCGTAGATGATGGAACCGATAAACTGCGGAGTTTTTAGAAAATGAGGTAAATATGAGACTGACAGAATTATTAAAATCCGATGAAGTAACCATTTCCTGTGAGCTTTTCCCACCAAAACAGGGGGCACAGTTAGAAAATTACAAAAAGATCGTAAAAGAAATGGCTGATCTGAAACCTGCCTACATGAGCGTGACCTACGGTGCAACCGGAGGAACTTCAGACTATACGGTAGAGCTTGCCAATGAGGTGTGCAATGTAAACCACATTCCGGCACTCGCCCATTTAACCTGCGCTTCCTCAACCAAAGAGAAAGTAGCTTCTGTGATCGCAGAATTAAAAGAACATAAAATTGAGAACATCCTGGCACTTCGTGGAGACATCCCGCAGAATGCGGAATTTCCACTGCCAGACCAGTACAAACATGCCAGTGAACTGATCGCCGATATCAAGGCACAGGGCGATTTCTGCATCGGTGGTGCATGTTACCCGGAGGGACATCCGGAGGCACAGACCATTTATGAAGATTTGGGTCATCTGAAGGAAAAAGTTGATGCAGGATGCGAGTTTCTGACCACACAGATGTTTTTTGACAATAACATTTTATACAATTTCATGTATAAGGCATTAAAAAGAGGTATTGATGTGCCGATCGTGGCAGGTATCATGCCGGTTACCAATGCAGCACAGATCAAGAGGATCACATCCTTATCCGGAAATATGGTTCCGCCACGTTTCCTTGCGATCGTAGACCGCTTTGGCGAAAACCCGGAGGCAATGAAACAGGCAGGAATCGCTTATGCAACAGAGCAGATCATCGATCTGATCGCAAACGGGGTCAATCATGTACATATTTACACGATGAACAAACCGGATATCGCCGGAGCGATCCTTGACAATCTTTCACAGATCTATGTGAGAAAATAAAGCGGAAAGAGGGAATTACCTTGAAAAAACAGGAAGAACTGTTCCATGAGATCGGGGAACTGATAAAAGCAACAAAAGAGCAGAACCTTCGCTGGAGCGTAGAAGTGATGACAACGGAGGGAAACGATCCGGAGGAAAAACCGGTGGAAGAGGAAGACGGTGTAAAGTGGACAGTAGACGAGTGCTACGTGTCTTATTACTGCAAATACAAGGGAAAAGATTTCTGCATGGTAACGTATGAGATGATACGGACCGCAGGCGAGAAAACGGCAACCACCAATATGGTATTTTTACCACCGCTCGGCATCCGGCTGTTTGATCTCAGAACCCTGCTGCCATACAGCGTTGAGACATCCAGTGTGTTGCTAAACCAGATCCACAATCTTTTTGTACTGCTTATGGATCTGCATAAGGCAGATGCGGGAAGCATTTATTTTAACGTAAAACCAGGAAAATTAGAGATCGAAGATTAAGATAAAAAAAGAGGACTCCGTATTGATATGTGTCCAGGCTTCTGGATACCTATCAGATAGAGTCCTCTTTTTTTAGTGTTCCCCGTTCTCTTTATTCCAGTACTGCTTTTTTACATCGTCCAGAGAGATGGTGTAGTTATGCTGCTGTACGATTGATTTTAAATCTTCAAATTCCGGTTTTTCCTTTTCAATGCCATAGCCGGAACTTTTCTTGACCCGGATATTGCCATAGGAACTGTGCCTTGTTTCGAAGGTCGATTCCAATTTGGCGCGTTCGAATACCTGATAGCGGACCCCTCTTGTCGTGGTGTGCAGGAAAAACAGCACAGTAAAGCGGTCGCGTTCCTCCGGTGGACACAGGCAGGTCAAAAGGATGCCGGGACGGTTCTTTTTCATCTGGATCGGTGTGGTGAAAACATCGAGTGCACCGGCTGCAAATAAGATCTCGGTGGCAAGTCCGATGGCTTCTCCGGTCATGTCATCAATGTTGCAGGAGATCGAGAGCACGGTATCGTCGCAGGCAAAGTCGGAAAAATCATCGGCTTCCTGCTCTGTAACAGGCTTTTTGGCAGCAACATACGGCTCTCCCATAAAGACGCGGACACAGTTTGCAATCTCAAAATCCTTTGTGCCCATGCCGTAGCCGATCGCATGTACGCTAAGCGGCGGCATGGCGGTAAAACTTTTTACGAAATAGCGTAATAGAGCCGCACCGGTCGGTGTTAAAAGTTCACTGCTGATCGTGCCTTTATAACTCGGGATCCCCTTTAACAGTTCGGCAGTTGCCGGAGCAGGGACAGGAAGGACACCGTGCGCACATTTGACAAATCCGTTTCCGACATGGACAGGAGAACAGAGAATGTCATCCGGTGCGATCAGATGGATCAGATAGCAGCAGCCGACCACATCAGCCAGGGCATCCAAAGAACCTACTTCATGGAAATGGATCTGCGCCAGATCGCTTTTATGCACTTTGGCTTCTGCACTGCCGATCAGGGTGTAAACAGAAGCGGCATCCTTTTTGACCGCATTGGGAAGCGGAAGGGACTGGATCTCTTTTAAGATCGTCGGGTAATCCCGGTGCTCATGATGGTGATTTGCCGGCGCATCTTCAACATGAGTATGCTCGTGTTCATGTTCTTCTTTACCATGGATGGAAACGTTCATATGTGTTCCGGCGATCCCGCATTTTTTTGCAGGAACCGGCTCGATCGTAATATCATAAGGCAAAAAAGCCTCATTCATCTTTTCCAAAAACAGTTCTTTTTCGGGACAGATCTCATAGAGTGCCCCCATTAACATATCTCCGGCAGCTCCCATGTCACATTCGATATAAAGTGTCTGTTTCATGTTTACACAGTACCTCCAATTTTATGATTGATCATGCTGGCAAGATAGCCTGCACCGAATCCATTGTCGATATTTACGACGGAAACACCGCTGGCGCAGGAGTTTAACATGGAAAGGAGCGCGGCAACGCCTCCAAAGCTGGCTCCGTAGCCAACACTCGTCGGTACGGCGATGACAGGACAGTCGGTCAGACCGCCGATCACGCTTGCGAGCGCACCCTCCATCCCGGCAACTGCAATGATGATATTGGCAGAAGAGAGTGTTTCTGCCTGTGCAAGAAGCCGGTGTAATCCGGCAACGCCTACGTCATAGAGCCGGATCACGGTGTTGCCAAGGACTTCTGCCGTCTGTGCAGCTTCCTCTGCGACCGGGATATCGCTTGTCCCTCCGGTTGCAACGACGATGGTTCCGTCTGCGGTGATCTGCGGTGTCCGGTTTACGACACCAATTTTGGATACCGGGTCATAGGAAAGTGCAAAACGCGTGGACAGATAGTCTGCGGATTCTGCGGAAAGTCTTGTGATCAGTATGTTTTCAGGGCTCTGTGGGAGCAGGCTGTTTAAAATGCCCTCCATCTGTTCTCTGGTTTTGGAAGCTCCGTAGATGACTTCTGGAACGCCTTGCCTGAGCTGTCTCTGGTGGTCTACTTTGGCATAACCCAGATCCTCAAAAGGAGCGACCTTTAATTTCAGATACGCCTCATCCACCGAAAGAGTTCCCTCTTTGATCTGTTCTAAAATCTGTTTTAATTCTGTGTTTTCCATTGTGATCCCCCATTCGATGATACAAGTAACTTTATTATACTCTAATCGGGAGCAGGAATGCAAATTTCCTTTGGTAGTATTGTATAAAAAATGGAAACTATTTTTGTTAATTTAGTTTCTTGTGGATTAAAAAGTGAGATGTTACAATAAAGGAAACCAGAACAGAAAAAATAGTTTCCGAAAGGAGCTTATATATGGAAACAAGACAAACGATCTTAGAAGGAACCATCCGGGCATTCAACCGCAAGGGGTTGAAATTCACCATGGATGATGTGGCAAAGGAACTCTCCATGAGCAAGAAGACGATCTATACCGTCTTTCGCGATAAAGAATCCTTATTTTTTGCAATGGTGGATTACCTGTTTGATTCCATCAAAGAAAGTGAACAGCGTGTATTAAACGATGAGAGCCTTGACACGTTGGAAAAGATTCGAAAGGTCCTTGGTGTGATACCGGAAGGCTACCGGGAGATCGATTTCAGACAGCTTTATCTGCTGCGGGAAAAATATCCTGCGATCTATCAGAGAGTGGAGGAACGCTTAGAGACCGGCTGGGAAAATACGATCGCGCTGTTAGAACAGGGCATGCGTGAAGGCGTGGTACGCAAGGTGGATATCCCGATCGTAAAAATGATGATGGAGGCTGCGATCGAGCAGTTCTTCCAGAGAGATATCTTATTACAGAATGGAATTACCTATATGGATGCACTGGATGAAGTGGTTGGCATTTTAGTAGATGGAATACGCACACGGGGGTAGCAATGGGAACACGGATTTATTTGAATGACGACTGGAAATTTACACCGGAATACAAAGAAGAAATGTTACAGGCATCTTTTGCTGCAGATGCACTTAAGTCAGTGAGACTGCCACATGCGGGAAAAGAGACACCGTTACATTATTTTGATGAGAGCAGTTACCAGATGGTGAGCGGATACCGCAGGAGCTTTTTTGCCCCGGAAGCGTGGAGAGAAAAAAGCATTTTTCTCACACTGGATGGAGCGGCACACGACAGCGAAGTGTATTTAAACGGGAAAAAGATCGGAGAACATCATTGCGGTTACACAGCATTTACGATGGAACTTGACGGTGTCTTAGCGTATGGACAGGAAAATATCCTTGTGGTCAAAGTGGACAGCAGAGAGACGTTAAACATCCCGCCGTTTGGCTATGTTATTGATTATATGACTTATGCCGGGATCTACCGGGATGTCTATCTCACGGTAAAGGAAAAGACTTATTTTGAAGATGTGTTTTTAACCTGTGAGCTTACCAGCTTCACGCAAAAAGATGGAAAGCCTGCCTATGGAAGCGGAACCTTAAAGACAGAGGCAGTCATCCGCGGCAGCCAAAAAGGTGATGTGATACGGCAGAGCATGCGGAAAAAACAGGGCTACGGCAGTAACGACCAGCTTTTGGGAGAAGTTCCAGTTACAGCAGAACAGATGAAACTGTCTTTTCCGGTAAATGAGGTCATGTTATGGAATACCGAATGTCCGGCACTCTATGAGATAAAGACCGAGTTACTCCGGGATGGCGTAACGGTCGAAGAGGAAGTGACGGTATTTGGTTTCCGCAAGGCGGTATTTTTAGAGGATGGATTTTATCTGAACGATGTGAAAACAAAGATCCGCGGCTTAAACCGTCACCAGAGTTATCCGTATGTGGGATATGCGATGCCATCTTCCATGCAGAGGATGGATGCGAATGTGTTAAAAGAAGAGCTTGGTGTCAATGCCGTCCGGACATCCCACTATCTGCAGAGTCAGGCATTTATCAGCCGCTGTGATGAGATCGGGCTTCTCGTTTTCACAGAGATCCCGGGATGGCAGCATATCGGGGATGAGAACTGGAAGAAACAGGCAGTGGAAAATGTACGCGATATGGTCATGCAGTACCGGAATCATCCGTCCATTATCTTATGGGGCGTGCGGATCAATGAATCCGGAGATGATGACGCATTTTATGAGCAGACCAACCGCGTGGCGCATGAGTTAGACCAGAGCCGCCAGACCGGAGGTGTGCGTGCCCATAAGAAGAGCAGCCTGTTAGAAGATGTGTATACCTACAACGATTTTTCCCATGATGGAAAGACAAAGGGCTGTGAAAAGAAAGCAGCGGTAACCTCAGACGAAAAGAAACCGTATCTGATCAGCGAATACAACGGACATATGTATCCGACCAAAGCCTATGATTGGGAGGAACACCGGGTATGGCATGCGATCCGTCACGCCAATGTACTGGATGCGGTAGCGGGCGAAAATGATATTGCAGGAAGCTTTGGCTGGTGCATGTTTGATTACAATACGCACAAGGATTTTGGAAGCGGCGACCGGATCTGCTATCACGGAGTCATGGATATGTTCCGCAATCCGAAACTTGCTGCTGTCATCTATGCGTGCCAGCAGGAGGAACGACCAGTGCTAGAGATCAGTTCTTCCATGGATATCGGAGAACATCCGGGCTGCAACAGAGGAACGACCTGGATACTGACCAATGCGGACAGCGTGCGGATGTATAAAAACGACCGCTTTATCAAGGAATACCAGAGAGACGAAAGTCCTTATAAGAATCTGTCGCATGGTCCGATCATGATCGATGACTTTATCGGAAACGCGCTCGAAGAGGAAGAAAACATGAAACCGGCGCAGGCGGCTTATGTCAAAAAGATATTAAATACCACGGCACGGTACGGACTTTCCAACCTGCCGAAATCCGTCTATCTGATGGCGGCAAAGCTTGTCTTATGGTATCACATGAAACCTTCCGATGCCGTACCGCTTTATAACCGCTACATCGGTGACTGGGGCGGCACCTCAACGGTCTATCGTTTTGAGGCAGTAAAAGGCGGCAAAGTGGTAAAAACGATCGTAAAGGAGCCGGTCACTTCGATCCAGCTTGAAGTGATAACAGACCATACCGTATTGCAGGAGGAACACACCTATGACGTGGCAGCCGTATGGTTCCGTGCCGTAGACCAGAATGGAAATGTGCTTCCGTTCTGTCAGGAGCCATTGCAGTTAAAGGCAGAGGGAGCCATCGCCCTGATCGGGGAAGAGGTTGTCGGATTGTCCGGTGGAATGGGTGGAACGTATGTAAAGACATTGGGAAGCGAGGGAGAGGGCACACTGACCATTACCTCTCCACAGTTTGGAACACAGACCGTTTCCTTTCAGATTAAAAAGAAATGAGGGTAACTATGAAAGAAAGATCAAAAAGCATTTTTGGAAATGCAATGTCAGAAAAAACCTACCGCAAGGCAGTGAGATCAAAACAGAAATACGCGAAAAAGTTCGGGGATGATTCAGAGAAGAATTATCCGGTGATCCTTCAGAAAAACGAACACATCGGGGAGCTGCTCGGAGTCTATGACATCCGGCTTGGCGAGGAAAATACGACAGGCAGCGGAACCTTTGATAACGAAAAGGGGATCATCGTTGGAAATATCCGGATGGGATTTGGACATTACCGCATTTCCATGGCGATCGCATCCGCAGCAAGATCCATGGGCTATACACCGTACTGGATGGACTTAAATTCCTATCAGCAGACGACCTGCACCAAGGTCATCAGCGCACAGAACGACCTGTATTCCCTTGGATCAAGACTTTCCGGAAAGAGCCGGTTATTTAACCGCTTTGTCTGGGAGCCGATGAATTATGAAGGTTTCCGCAAACTTTCCTACAATGCCGCAGACCAGAAGAATGCAGAGCTGATGGCTCCGGTATACCGGAATGTACCGCATGATATCCCGGTTGTTGCAACCCATGTATGGCCGGCACAGGCAGCGATCCATGCGGATATGAAATATGTGGTGAATGCGATCCCGGATAACTGGCCGATGGCACTTCATTTTTCCGAGGGAAGCGTACATACCGTACAGACGCATTACGCATATCAGGGCTACCGCATTTTAAACGGAATGCAGGGCAATGATGTCTTAAAACCAATGCCGGAGGATGCACTTTTCTATACCGGACACTATATCGACCATGAGCTTGTGAGCAACATTGAAAAAGACTGTGCGGCAAGAAAAAAGAGAAAAGAAAACGGAGAGCCGATGCGCTTTTTACTTACCATCGGTGGAGCGGGAGCACAGAAAGAGATCTTTGCAGAGATCATCCGTTATCTGTTACCGGAGATCAAAGCAAAACGTGCCGCTCTTTATGTCAACGTAGGCGATTACCGCAATGTCTGGGAAGAACTGCAAAAGGAGATTCCGGGAATGAAAGAGATTTCCACCGAGCATTTCAACCAGTGGGAGCAGACCATGAGCTTTGCCGAGGCAGCACTGGATGGTGAAGTGACTGGCATCCACGGTTTCTGGCATGAAAACATTTTTGAGGCAGTCTACTGCACAAACCTTTTGATGCGAAGCTGTGATGTCCTGGTGACAAAACCGAGTGAACTGGCATTTTATCCGGTGCCCAAACTGTTTATCAAACGTGTCGGCGGACATGAGCAGTGGGGAGCCATCCATTCTGCAGAGATCGGAGATGGAACTTTAGAGTGCCGTGACATTCCACATACCTTACAGATGATCGATCTGTTTTTACAGGAAAAAGGAATGTTATATTCGATGTGTGACTGCATTGAGCAGAACAAAAAGCAGGGTGTTTATGATGGCGCATACAAAGTCGTAGAACTTGCATTTGCAATGAAAGAGAAAAAATAAAAGAGAAAGTAGGTTAAAGGAGGGTTCTTTATGAAACTGACAGGACGGGAAAAAGTCTCCTATGGACTGGGAGCAGTGGGAAAGGACATGGTATACATGCTTTCCGCCAGCTATATTCTGTATTATTATCAGGATATCTTAAAAGTAAGTGCGATCGCCATGGGGATCATTTTAATGGCAGCGCGTGTATTCGATGCGTTCAATGATCCGATCATGGGTGTGATCGTGGCAAAGACACGTACGAAGTGGGGAAGATTCCGCCCGTGGCTTTTGATCGGTACTTTATTAAATGCCGTGATCTTATACCTGATGTTTGCAGCACCGCCAGCATTAGAGGGAAGCGGACTGGTTGCATATGCAGCGATCACCTATATCCTCTGGGGCGTGACCTACACGATGATGGATATTCCATACTGGTCCATGATCCCGGCATTTACAGAGGGTGGCAAGGAACGTGAGGGATTGTCTGCGCTGGCACGTACCTGTGCAGGTGTCGGTTCTGCGATCGTGACGATCATCACGATGAAATGTGTCTATGTATTCGGACAGGGCGATGAGCGCACCGGGTTTAAATGTTTTGCATTACTGATCGCAGTTTTGTTTGTTGTATTTATTACAATTACCTGCCTTAACATTAAAGACAAATCGACGGTAAATGTGGATGCACCATCTGTGGGACAGATGTTTAAATCCCTGCTCCAGAACGATCAGGCAATGACTGTAGTGGTTGCGATCGTACTGATCAACAGTTCCATTTATATTACATCCAATCTGGTCATTTACTTTTTTAAGTATGACTTTGGCGGCGAAGGATGGTATAATGCTTATACATTATTCAATACCTTTGGTGGAGCGATCCAGATCTTTTCCATGATGCTGTTCTTCCCGCTGCTCCGTAAATTTTTAAGTACGATCCAGGTATTTTATGCCAGCTTTGCAAGTGCCATTATCGGATATGCGGTACTGCTCATTTTAATGTTCCAGAGCATGTCAAACCTCTATCTGTTATTTATACCGGCATTCTTCATTTTTGCAGCAAACGGAATGTTATCCGTATTAACGACCGTTTTCCTGGCAAATACCGTAGATTATGGAGAGTTAAAGAACAACCGGAGAGACGAGAGTGTGATCTTCTCCATGCAGACTTTTGTGGTAAAACTGGCATCCGGCGTGGCAGCACTTGTTGCTTCCATCTGCTTAAGTGTCTGCAATTTAAGCAATGACACATCAGAGACCGCGGCTGTGGCAACCACAGGAGCAGGTTCTGTCGTAGGACTTCGTATGACAATGACACTGCTTCCAATCGCAGGACTTCTGATCGCCGTATTTGTATTTCACAAACACTATATTTTAAATGAACAGAAAGTAGAAGAAATTGCTGCAGAAGTAAAGAAGAGACGTGCAGCAGAAAAAGAAAGGTAAGACGCATATGATCAAAGAGCAAAATCAGATATTCCATCTTGCAACCGAACATACCTCCTATGTCTTCCGTGTGACAGACAGTGGACATTTAGAGCACCTCCATTATGGCAGAAAGATCACGATGCCGGGCAATGCTCTGTTTGAAAAGCACGCGTTCGCGCCGGGCAACACGAACGATATCGGCAGAAAAGAGTTTACCTTAGAGGACATGAGACTGGAAATGTCCTCCTATGGCAAGGGCGATATCAGGGAGCCGTTTCTAGAGGTGATCTATGAAGACGGGAGCATGACATCTGATTTTCGCTTTGAAAAGGCACAGATCCTTGAGGGAAAAGAACCTTATGAAACACTGCCGGGTTCCTATGATGAAGCGGATCAGGTGGAGCATCTTTGTATTACATTAAAAGAGGCATATTATAACCTGATCCTGGAGTTGCATTACTATGTCTATGCGGACTGTGATGTGATCACAAGAAGTGCAAAGTTATATAACGAGGGAGAGGCAGCAGTAAAGCTGCTTCGCCTGATGAGCTTACAGATCGATTTTGACACGCCGGATTATGTGTTTACCACATTCCACGGGGCATGGGCAAGAGAGATGAACCGCAGAAGTTTAAGGCTTCTTTCCGGAAAGCAGGTCAATGCTTCCTACACTGGCACAACATCAAGCCGTGCCAACTCTTTTGTGATGCTGGGAAAAGAGCACACGACAGAGGAACACGGGGACGCGTATGGATTTCATCTGATCTACAGTGGAAATCATTACGAAGCCGCTGAGGTGAGTAGCTTTGGAAAGACAAGACTGGTGACCGGGATCAATCCGCAGTCGTTTTGTTTTGTGGTAGAGCCGGGCACTTCCTTTGAAGCACCGGAGGCAGTGATGACTTATTCCCCGGAGGGATATCAGGGAATGAGCCTTAGGATGCACCAGTTTATCCGCGAGCATATCGTGAGAGGAAACTGGAAGAAAAAAGTGCGCCCGGTTCTGCTCAACAGTTGGGAGGCAGCCTATTTTGACATCAATGAGAGGAAACTTCTTTCTCTGGCAAAAGCCGGCAAAGAGATGGGCATCGAGCTTTTTGTCATGGATGATGGCTGGTTTGGCAGCAGGGATGATGATAGCCAGTCGCTGGGTGATTGGGACGTAAATCCAAAGAAACTGCCAAACGGACTTTCCGGTCTTGCGAAAAAGATCAAAGATCTCGGACTCATGTTTGGTATCTGGGTTGAGCCGGAGATGGTCAATGTGAAAAGCAATCTGTATCAGAAACACCCGGACTGGACGATCGATATTCCGGGAAGAGACCATGCAGAGGGAAGAAACCAGCGTATTTTAGACCTCACACGGGCGGAAGTGCAGGATTTTATCATCGAGAAAATGAGCGAGGTATTTTCTTCGGCAGACATTTCCTATGTGAAATGGGATATGAACCGGACGTTTACCGACTATTTCTCCAAAGCATTGCCACCGGAGCGGCAGGGCGAGGTCGCACATCGCTATGTGCTCGGACTTTACCGCTGTTTAAAAGAACTGACAGGCCGTTTCCCGGATATCTTATTTGAGGGATGTGCAGCGGGCGGAAACCGGTTTGACCCTGGTATGCTCTGCTATTTCCCACAGATTTGGGCAAGTGATGATACGGATGCGTTCTGCCGTGCCGAAATCCAGAACGGTTACAGCTACGGATATCCGATGTCGGTTGTGAGTGCCCATGTTTCCTCCTGCCCGAATCATCAGACCCTGCGCAATACACCGCTTGAGACAAGATTTCAGGTGGCAGCATTCGGGGTATGCGGATATGAGTGCAACTTCTGTGATATGAAAAAAGAGGAACTTGCCGCGATCAAAGAACAGATCGCACTTTATAAAAAGTGGAGAGAAGTGTTGCAGTTCGGTAATTTCTATCGTGGCAGAGGCTTCAATGGATTTGAGACACCTTATGCAAACGCGCTTTGCAATGGCATTGGCAATACGATGGAGTGGACC
>JBNMKU010000037.1:0-20960 GCA_050874505.1 Roseburia sp.
ACTTCTCAGTTTATGCGGTGTGATGTGTTTTAAACTGGTAACGAGTTTGGCATATTTTTTAACCAGATTTTCAACGGAACGGACACTGATCCGTTTGTTTTGCAGGGATAAAAAGAGAGCGTTGATACTGCCGTCCTCGGCAGTTATTTTCTGCCGTTCCACCATATATTCCAAAAGGGCATTCCGAACTTCCTCTCCGAAATAGACGATCACTTCGGCACCACCTTTCCGGTGTATCTTGATGCCATTGTTTTTGAAATCAACATCGTCCATATCAAGACCGACACACTCCGATACACGGATCCCGGTGCCAAGCAGCAATGTCATCATGGCAAGATCTCTGGTCTTGGTTTTTTCGTGGTATTGTTTTTGACGTTCCGTCAGACTTTCCCCGGACTCTACCTCGTCTAACAGTTTTGCAACTTCATCAATGTCCAGTCGGGTAATATTTTTTTCGTGTATTTTGGGCATGTCTACCTTTACGGCAGGGTCGGTCTGGATCAGCTCATTTTTATAAAAATAGCGGTAAAAGGTGCGCAGCGAGGCAAGTTTCCGTTTGATGCCGCGTTCCTCATTCGTGTGTTCTTCGCCGTCTTTTTCATAATATTTCAGGTAGGAGAGATACTCCTCAATATCCATGGGAGTGATTTCATCTAACATAGTGAGCGGAAACTGTGTGATCTCCATTTTGGCATAAACCGGGTTGTTTTCATGGATATAATCGAAAAAGCAGCCAATATCATAGGCATAGGCGATCCTTGTACGAGAGGAAGTGGTTGGTTCTATTCCAATAAAAAACTGTTTGCAAAAAGGTGGCAGTCCAGATAACATCTTTCGCAGTTTTACTTCATTTTTCTTATTGACATCTTCATAATATGCTTTTTCCTTCATGGGAGACCTCCTTATTATTTTAATCTGTCACGCGGTCTGGCCAGTCGGGAAGATCTGCGTTTGTGATGGCGTGGAACAGTCTTGTCTTTACGCCCGGATTGTCGAGATTGATCTGGCGGATCAGATCTTTGGCATACTGCCGTTTCGTCGCTCCATCTACCGGACAGGGATTTTTCACAACCGGGAGCTGATATTTGTTGCGAAATCCTTTGACATCTGCCTCAGGAACATAGAGGAGAGGGCGGATAACGGTAAGTCCTGTCTGATCCAGATATGTTTTCGGCGAAAAGGAATAAAAACGTCCCTCATAGATCAGGGATAAAAACATGGTTTCAATCAAGTCGTCCTGATGATGTGCATAGGCTACTTTATTGCATCCTAATGCAAGAACGGCATCATTTAAGGCTCCCTTTCGCATTTTGGCGCAGAGAGAGCATGGGGATGCCCCTTTTTTATTCTGTTCTAATATCTTCCCAATCTCCGTTGGAATGACATGATAGGGCACTTCAAGTTCTTCGCATAGCGTTCGGACAGGACCAAGGTCAAATGAAGCATAACCCAGATCAACGGTAACCGCCAGTAATTCAAATGGTTTGGGGTAAAACTTCTGTAAATGTTTCAAGGCATACAGAAGTGTGAGAGAGTCCTTTCCCCCGGAAATCCCGACTGCGATCTTATCGCCGGCTTCGATCAGTTCATAATCATCCACCGCACATCTGGTGTAACTTAATAATTTCTGTAATGTCATATAAAAATAAACACATCCTTTTTATATTTAAAATTTAAAGTTATTTTTCTTTCCGAATCCGTAAAAATCCACTATAATAAAATTAGTTAAAAAAATAACAATCTATAACTTTTATAGAGAAATGAGGATCAATATGAAATTTGTCATTCAACGTGTCACAGAGGCAACCTGTAAAGTAGATGGAACAGTTACCGGTTCCATTCAAAAGGGATTTCTGGTATTCATTGGTATCGCCGATACCGACACTACCGCGATCGCAGATAAGCTGGTTAACAAACTGTTAGGACTTCGCATCTTTGAAGATGCAGACGGAAAAACAAATCTGTCCCTAAAGGATGTAGACGGCTCTTTATTGCTGATTTCACAGTTTACCCTGTATGCAGACTGCAGAAAGGGAAACAGACCTTCCTTTGTCCGTGCCGGAAAACCGGAACCGGCAAAAAAGATGTATGAATATATCATAGAAAAATGCCGTCAGGAAGTACCTGAGGTTGCATGTGGTATCTTTGGTGCTGATATGAAAATCTCATTATTAAATGATGGTCCATTTACCATTATATTGGATTCAGAAGACTTTTCATAAGCAGATTATAGCACGGCAGAGCATTTGCTGGCAAGAACTATTTATTCGCAAAACACAAGTTTAACGAATAGTTACTGGCTAAAAGAAAGTCCCCCTATAGCTAAGGGGGATTTTTCTTAGTTTATAATGAATTTTCTGACATGGTTTTCCAGTGCATCTGCCGTTGCAGATAAATCTCTGGAATCCTGTTTTACATTCGCGCTTCGTTTGGAAACAACATCAGCTAATTCCTGGATGCTTGCTGCAGTTGCCTCGATTTCCTGTGCAGATGCAGACTGTTCCTCAGTAATAGCTGCCATATTCGTGGATACGTCATTTACATTGCGGATCATATCGATCATATTCTTAACGATAGCATTGGTCTGCTCAATATTTGTATAAATATTGTTGAACTGTTCTGCGGCAGAAAATACAGCATCTACACTCTCGTTAATCTGCTGCATGCTTTGCTTACTCTGATCTACAGTTGTATTGATCTGACCGGTTACAGAATCAATCAGTTCTGAAATCTCACCGGCAGCTTCGCCAGAGGTTTCTGCCAGATTTTTGATCTGTGTTGCGACAACAGCAAAGCCTTTTCCTGCTTCACCGGCACGTGCAGCTTCGATACTTGCATTTAAAGCCAGTAAATTTGTCTCTTCCGCAATTCCACGGATCGTTGCCGTGATCTCATCAATTTTTACTGCGGCAGTTCCGACATTGCCGATCGACTGTTCTAAGACTTCCATACCGCTCTTGACACCGTTCATGCGGTCTGTCACAGAATCCATGCTTGTTTTTCCAGTTGCGGCCGAAGAAATCGTATCCTCGATATTTGCGAGTGCCCTGGTACCGGCATCGCTTGTCTGTGCGACAACCTGTGCTAATGTGGTCGCATTTTCTGCAATGACGTTAATGGAATCGGCAAGCTCTTCGAGTGTCTGACGCATCTGTGACATGGCATCTGCCTGACCATTTGCAGAATCAAACAATTCCCCGGAAACAACACTGCTGTTTTTTGCCTGTTCATCGATGTTCTCGGCTACCATTACGATCGAGCCTAACATATCACGCATGGTTTCAATAAATTTCTGCATATGAACCGCCATAACAGCCATTTCATCGTTTCCTTTTACTTTAATATTGGTTGTAAAATCTCCATTTGTGACAGCAACGATTGAATCAGTCATATTGTGGATCGGTTTTGCGATCCGGTTGATGAGGATCGTCATAATGATACAGATCAGAACTAACATTGCTGCACCAAATGACAACAGGATCGTCTGTAACTGGCGGACATCACTGTAAATATTTTTCTCCAGCCCGCGTGATACGATATACCAGTTTGTACCGGTTATATTCTGGATATTGACCATATAGGTTCCGTCATTCGAATCATAATAGCTATTTTCAAGGTTTCCGGATGTAATATCCTGATAGATATTCTGGTAAAAACTGTCTTCACAATCTGCAGCCTGCATGCTGACCAGTCCGGCATCTTTGTGTGCAAGGATCGTTCCGGTAGAACCATCCAGAATAAAGGCATCTCCGTCTCCCTCCACTTGCATCTTTTCGATGACATTGGATAAGATTGACAGGCTTACGTCTGCGGCAAGTACAGCTTTTTTACCGTTTAATTCCACGGTTCTGGTTGCAGTTACAATATATTCTCCGGTCAGATCATCAATGTAAGGTTCCCCGAAAGCAAACTGCTCATGGGTAAGCCCTTCTTTATACCAGGTAAGACTGGTCACTGCCTCTTCGGGCTGCCATCCGGAAGCATCTAACACAGTTCCGTCTTCATAACCAAGATAAATTCCATTCGGAAAATCTTCATAGGTGTTTAAAAATCTTACCTCATAATTTAAAATCTGATCATCTGTCATTTTTAGATACAGCATGGTATCTGCAGCCGTTTCCATTGTAACTAGATTGTTACTTTCCCATTCCATAATCTCATTTACACTGGAAATACCTTCTGCCTGCAATAATGATTCTGTTTTTTCGGCAATGCTTTTCTTTGATTCCGCATACGCTAAAAGAACAAGGATCAAAAAAGAAATTGCTACGATCGGCAGGATAAAAATCATTAATTTTGTACGAATACTTACTTTTTTTGTATCTGTCTGTTTCATTGATTTTGTCCTTTCTTCTGTCGCATTCTATGTCTGCGAGAAATAGTACGTCATATAAATCGGCACAGAATCGTTATTTTTTTATAGGGAAGTCAAAAAAAGTCAGAAAAAGTCATTTTCGGTCAGACAGAACTTCATCAATCTTATCCTGAATACGTTTTCGAACCAGTTCGGCGATCTCAGGTGTCTTCAAATGCTCATATTCTTCTGAATAGATTGGTTCTAAGTAATGCACCTGTGTGGTAACCGGACCGAGCGTAAAGCTGTTAAATACCTTATAAGAATCAATCAGTGCAACCGGGATGATCGGAGCTTTTGTTTTCAGTGCAATTTTAAAACTGCCTGCTTTAAAGCTGCATACATTATTGCGGTTATTAAAATCGTAGCCACCTTCCGGGAATAAGATATAGCGCTTTCCTGCTTTCACTTCCTGGGATACATCATTGATGATAGTCAGTGCCTGTCTGACATCTTTTTTATCCAGTCGTTTTCCTCCAAGCAGGTCTACAAATTCGCTGACCAGAATGGTACGTGATTTTGCCTTGTCCATAACAAGGGAACAGGTTTTTTCGTGGGTATCGATAATGCCCAGTGCATCATATTTGCCCTGATGGTTTGGATACATCATATATCCGCCCGTTTCCGGCAGATTTTCTGTGCCATATGCTTTTGTATGGATCGCACCTGTCATTTTCATCAGACGTATTGCATAACGCGCCAGTTCGTAGCGTTCCTCCTCGCTGTATTTTTCCGGATGATCTGCCTCTTTACGCATTTTAGGTATCATGTAAGGGGCACGAAATAAATTCATCAAAATTACATAAATAAATTTTAACATAATAAAATCCTTCTATTGTTTATGATAATAGAATGTCCTTTTGCGAACATTCAATTTTATTTATTCAGAGCGGTTCGTTTCTAATCCATCAGAGGTGTAACGGTTTGAAGCGTTCCATAAGATCCATTCCTCGTATCCGGCATCGTATACTGCCTGGATCTGTGCCCGGATCTCATCGGCTCCATAGGAAAGGTGTCCCGGAACCCAGGTGGCGGTAAAACACTGAAGCCATGGTCTTACAGCTGCACAATGAGCTGTAATGGGTGCAAGTTCTTTTTGGGAGCTGTCAAGTGCATGATATACTGTCTCATAGGGATGGGCATCCGGTACGTCCAGTCCAAATACACCAGCCCCATAATGGGAGGGATATACCATAGGGCTTAAGATATCTGCAATACTGCCTAACATCTGATAATCCTGTCCGACCAGTGCTGCATCAACATCGTTTCCAATGATTGTTCCAAAAACATCTGCACCAAATACAATGTCTTTTTCATGCAGCTGTGTTCTTGCATAAGATAAGAAATCCCGGATTGCTTCCTGTTTGGGATGTGCATTAAGATCTACGCCATAATCAGCCTGACTGGCATCCTCTCCCACCGGGAAACGGACATAATCAAACTGGATCTCATCAAATCCAATCTCTGCCGCAGAAGAAGCAATCGCGGTCAGATATTCCCAACACTCCTTTTTATATGGATTTACAAAGGAAAGTCCATTGGCATCCGTGATCGGTGTCCCATCTGCCTTTTTTAATGCCAGATCCGGCTGTGCTTTGGCCAAGACGGGATCTTTAAAACAGACGATCCTTGCAATGATATAAATGTGATGCTCTTTTAATTTCTGCATCAGTTCATCTATATCGGGAATATATGCGATACAGGCATTGGTACTTTGAACTTTATCTAAGTCCATTGAGTAGGTAATTGCTCCATCATCGTTTTTTATGTCGATCACCATGGCATTCAGTTCGGTCTCATCTACCAGGGCGATCAGGTCATCCATTGCGGCACTGCCTGCCATCGGACCGGTTACATAGATCCCTTTTACCTTCTGATGTGGAAGTGGATCTGTTTCTATGGTCTCCGTGGCTTCCACCGGAAACGATGCGTCCGTATTTAATTCCCCGGTTTCTTCTGTGGGGACTTGCGTCTCCACTTCCTCAGAAGAAAGGATGGTACTGTTTATCGTTGATGTGGAAATAGTTTGTTTGGGAAATGTTGTCGTATTGAAATAAAAGAAATAAAGCAGGCTGCCTGTCAGAATACATAACAGAATGATTAGACAGGCAAGCCATGTTCGGTTTTTCTTCATATATCTAAGCTCCATCTGTGTCGTGTTGACTCGGTAAGACTGATTATAGCATAAATCCTCCTACCGCGCAAATAAAGGAAGACAACCGATAAAATAAATCAACTTGTAATTAGAACGATCTGGAATAATATGGAATGGTAATGTACTGTCCAGCATGAATATCATCCTCTGATAACAGATGATTCATACTGCAGACTTCTTCAATATAGGAAGTGATCTCTTCATAAGAAGGATCATAATAGGTATCTGCGATACTCCAGAGGGTGTCTCCCTCTTCGATCCGGATACTGGTATAATACTTATAAGGAACGTCAGAAGATGATGCAGCGACGGTGCGTATCGTTCCAAATAAGATGGAACAGACTAATACGAAAAATATGGATAATGCAAGTAACAGATACATAAAATGATTTCTTTCTACTTTTCTCTTCATAAAAAAGACCTCCTCATGGCTCAATATTCGAACAAATGTTACGAACAACTGTTTGTATAGCTGTATCATACATCCAGAACATCTGTTTGTCAATATAAAAACCGAACAAATTTTCGGAATATACGTTTGCATTTTGGAAACTTCTATGGTAAACTGATAGTAACATATGAATATGTTCAGAATGAACGCATTACAGGAGGATTTTATGGCATACGGAAAAATCAGTACAAAACAACGGGAGATTTTAGAATATATCAAGCAGGAAATCTTAAATAAAGGTTATCCGCCTGCTGTCCGTGAGATCTGTGAGGCAGTCGATTTAAAGTCCACATCATCCGTCCATTCTCATTTAGAGACACTTGAGAAAAACGGATATATCAGACGTGACCCGACCAAGCCGCGTGCGATCGAGATCATCGATGACAATTTCAATCTTACCAGACGTGAAGTTGCCAATGTACCCATCCTTGGAAAAGTTGCAGCCGGTCAGCCGCTTCTTGCCGTTGAGAATATCGAGAGCTACTTTCCTATCCCGGTAGAGTTTCTGCCAAATACTGACACGTTTATGCTGACAGTCAAGGGAGAAAGTATGATCAATGCCGGTATTTTTGATGGAGACAAGATCCTGGTGCAGAGCCAGTCAGATGCCAGAAATGGTGATATTGTAGTTGCTCTGGTCGAGGACTCTGCGACAGTAAAGACGTTCTATAAAGAAGACGGCTATTATCGATTGCAGCCGGAAAATGATACCATGGACCCGATCATCGTAAAAGAATGTTCGATCCTTGGCAAAGTATTTGGTGTAATGCGTTTCTTAAGCTAAAAAGAAAATCTCTGAAGTTTTGACACTTCAGAGATTTTTTACATTGGATCGTTCAAAATCTATATTCTTTTTTACAGTTCTTTGACATCAATTTCTTTTCCATCTCTCCAGACACGTTCCAGATCATAAAACAGACGGTCTTCTTTTGAGAAGATATGGATGATAATATCGCCGTAATCCATTAAGATCCAGGTGGAATTCTGATTTCCCTCTACCTGTTTTACGGTTAAACCGGCTTTGTATAATGCCTCATCTGCGGCATCGCGCATTGCCTGGATCTGATTCTGATTGGTACCGTTTGCAATGATAAAATAATCTGCGATCGGTGAGATCTCTCTGATATCAATTACTTTTACGTCTTCCGCTTTTCTGTCTTCCAACGCTTCCACTGCAATCTTACATAATTCTGCTGCGTTCATAATGTCCTCCCTTATTCTTCTTTCCAATTATTTTTATAAAAATCATAGGTCATCCTTGTCATCGGATCAATACTTCCACCTCTGCTTGACAGATAACACAGGGTATCATGGAGAATTTTTGCCATACAGACGTCCAGATCCTGAAAGGCAAGTTTTCTTACTTTGTCCAGATCTGGTGCTTTGTCCCTGCAAGGCTCAATATAATCTGCAATATAAAGGATCTTGTCTAAAAGACTCATATCCGGTGCGCCGGTGGTATGCACACGGATCGCATGCAAAATCTCCGGGTTTGTCACTCCATAGGTATTTTCTGCCAGAAAAGCTCCCAGTTTGGCATGCAGCAGATAGGGTCCATCGTATTCTACCTGACTGATCAGAATACCGTTTTTTTCGCATAGACGGATTTTTTCATCATTCGGGATACATTTGGCACAATCATGGAGTAATCCTGCAAGCATGGCATCCTCCACGGAATAGCCGTGCGCCATGGCAAGGCATCCTGCGGTATACATGACACCTTTTGTATGCTCGTATCTGCCCTTATCCAATTCTTTTTTTAATATCTTACGAATTTCGCCAAGCTCCATCATACTCTACGCTCCATAATTCTAACTGTGATATAGCTGATGCTCATCAATATACTGTTTTACTGCATCCGGTAACAGCGACCAGATTGCTTCTTTCTGTCCCTTTGCCAGTGACTGGCGCAGCAGACTGGATGAAATATCTGTTTTTCCGCCTGAAACCGGGTAAATATCTGCCGGAAACAGTTGTCTGATCTGATCTATTTTCTGCCGGATGACGGACAGATCCATTTCATCCCGCACAGCGACCAGAACAATGGCATTCTGACAGATGATCTCGGGATGGACCCACTGTTCAAAATAGTCAAGCGAATCAGCACCCATAATGAAATAAAACGTATCATCCGGATAAAGACTGTTTAATTTTTCCAATGTGCGATACGTGTAACTTTTCTCCCGGGAAGTAAGTTCAATGTCACAGACCTTGAAATAAGGAATTTCCCGGATGGCAAGTTCCACCATTTCTTTGCGCATTTCTGCCGAGGTCATCTTGCTTTCCTCTTTATTTGGAGAATGTCCTGCCGGAACAAACCAGATTTCATCCAGTCCAAATTCCTGATACGCGCTTTGGGCGATATTGATATGTCCCATGTGGATCGGATCAAACGAACCGCCAAAGATCCCTATCTTATTCAATTGAGTCATCCCTTTTTCCATCCTTATTTTGACAGGTCAAATTTTGTATTTTTCTTTGCCTGACGGAACAGAACGATCTTTTTGCCAATGACTTTGATCACATCCGCATGCGTACGCTCTGCAATGACGGCTGCAATTTCCTTTGGATCGTCTGCGCAGTTTTTTAAAACTGAAATTTTGATCAGTTCTCTTTTTTCCAGTGCTTCGTCTAATGCTGTGATAATTTCAGGAGTAAGACTTGATTTTCCAATCTGAAAAATGGAATCAAGAGTACTTGCCTGACTCATCAGATAAGCACGCTGTTTACTTGTTAATGTCATAACAACCTCCGTGTATTGCTTTATTTATAATAATCAAATTCAAAACCGTACATTCTTACGGTATCTCCATCTTCAATGCCCATTTCCTCTAAATCTTTTAAGATACCCTGCTCTTTTAAGAAACGCTGGAAGAATAAAAAGCCCTTTTCGGAATCGATATTGGTATAACCAAGCATCTTTTCGATCTTCGGTCCCTCCACAACATAGGCTCCATCGTCTGCCATCGTAACGGTATATGGTTCATCCTTGAAGAAACGTAAGGCTGGATCAAATTCCGGTTCATAAATGACTGGCTCTTTGCTGCAGGTCTCTAACAGTGACTGCACATGATAAAGGAGCTCTTTTAAGCCTTTTCCGCTGACCGCGGAGATCGGGAATACCTTGATGCCTTCTTTTTCAAAAGTATCTTTTAAGCTGCAAAGAATCTCATTTTCATCTCCGTAAACGGCATCCATTTTATTTGCGGCAATAACCTGTGGCTTTTTCAAAAGAGACGGATCATATGCTTCTAACTCTTTCATAATGGCGTGGATATCCGCGATCGGGTCACGTCCCTCTGTGCCGGCAGCATCGACCACATGGATCATAACCTTGGTACGCTCGATATGGCGCAAAAATTCAAGACCAAGTCCGACTCCTTCTGAAGCACCCTCGATCAGTCCCGGGATATCTGCAATGACAAATCCCTTTGCTCCGTCAAGATCGACCACACCTAAATTCGGCTGTAAGGTCGTAAAGTGATAATTGGCGATCTTTGGCTGTGCATTGGTCACGCGGGAAAGCAGGGTTGATTTTCCAACATTTGGGAAACCGACAAGACCTACGTCTGCAATGACTTTTAATTCCAGTTTGACTTCAATCTCGATCGCTTCGCCACCCGGCTGGGCATATTTCGGTGCCTGCATCGTGGAAGTTGCAAAATGCTGATTGCCAAGTCCACCGCGGCCGCCGCGCAAGATAACCTGTCTTTTATTATCACCGGACATATCTGCAATGACTTTGCCGGTCTCGGCATCTTTGATCACGGTTCCTGCCGGAACTTTTAAGATCAGATCCTCACCGTTTTTTCCATGGCAGTTGCGCTTTCCGCCTTCTTCGCCCGGCTGGGCTGCAAATTTTCTGCGGTGTCTGTAATCGGTCAGTGTATTTAACCCATCATCGACGAGGAAGATCACGTCACCGCCCTTTCCGCCGTCACCACCGTCCGGACCGCCGTCCGGTACATATTTTTCTCTTCGGAAACTGACATGACCATCGCCACCTTTTCCTGACTTTATAATAATCGTTGCTCTGTCTGCAAACATAATTTTCTACCTTTTTTCCTAATGATACGAAATAGACCCGCCAAGCAACCATGGGGTCGTCTTGCCGGGTCTACAGTACGTTTTATTCAGCTACTGGATATACGGAAGCCTGTTTCTTATCTCTTCCTTTTCTTTCAAATCTTAAGATACCATCTGTTAAAGCGAATAAAGTATCATCTCCACCGATACCAACATTTACACCTGGATGGATCTTTGTTCCACGCTGTCTGTATAAAATGTTACCAGCTTTTACGAACTGTCCGTCTGCTCTCTTTGCTCCTAATCTCTTTGACTCAGAGTCACGTCCGTTCTTTGTAGAACCAACTCCTTTTTTATGAGCAAAAAACTGAAGATCAATTTTAAACATATGTTACACCTCCTCAAATTGCAGTTTTAAGAACTTTTCGCCATAAGAATCTGCAATCCCCTGTAACCCTAAGATCATGGATCTGACTAATAAGTCAGCATCATGCTCCGGTGGGGCTTCAAAGCGGAAACGAATATCTCCGGTCCTCTTATCTGCTTCGCAGGAAAAACCTTCCTCCGTGTACTTCTCTATGGCATTTACGGTATTCTGTATGAGAATGGAAATTCCCGCACAGACTACGTCTTTTCCCCGGCGCGCAAAACCTGCATGTCCCACGCATGAAAAACCGAGTATTTCCTGTTTCTGGTTTTGGAAAACCGTTATTGTTGTCATAACAATTTCCTGTCTGTTCTGAAAAAGATTCGATTACGCGTTGATTTTTTCAATCTTAACCTGTGTAAACGCCTGTCTATGACCGTTTTTCTTGTGGTAACCGGTTTTTCTCTTGTACTTGTAAACGATAACTTTTTTACCTCTGCCCTCTTTTACGACAGAAGCTTCTACAGAAGCGTTTGCTACATCAGAACCAACTTTAATTCCGTTGTCAGATACAGCTAAAACCTGATCAAAAGTTACTTTCTCGCCAGCTTCCACACCAAGTTTTTCAATGGTAATGATATCGCCTTCGGATACTTTGTACTGTTTACCACCTGTTGCTATAATTGCGTACATATGGCACCTCCTATTATCATTACTCGCCAGTTATGGTGCCATCTATAAAAGATAGACGGACTTTTAGACCTCACTGTGCGGCATACTTCGTTAATATAACACAAGAATATGGTTACGTCAACCTTTTTTACAAATAAATTTCAATCTGTTTTCATCAGCCTGCCTGCTCCATCAACTGGATCGGTCCGTCATAAACAAAGCCAATGCCCTCCGTTTCGGCGCGTTCCCTGAACTGGGTAAGGATCTGATTTAAATGGTCAAGTTCATGCTGATACGTATCCAGTGTGATCTCATAGTCCGGATTGCAGATCTCCTGTGCCATCTGCTCGGTCACAGTAACACCGCCGTGTGCGACATCCTGATAAAGATACAGGTTGGTGATCACATCTTCATTATTAAAATCCGTTGTGTAAAAACGGACATTTTCATGTGCAAGCAGCCGTTCCATGCTCTGTCCCAAGGTATAGAGATAGGAATCAAGCAGATGCTGGTTGTAAGCACGATACCACCAGGTGATACAATACGGTGGCAAAAAGAAATCAAATTCCGTTTCCGGGTGGTCGATCACAAACTGCTCGATCCGATCCAGATTGGCAGTTACCTGTTCACTTCCATAATAGGTATCATGTTCTTCATAAACGACTTCATCGATGGTCGGATTATAGTTTTCCAGTACAACGTCCGGGTTGCAGTCGCCCTGATGATTGATCTGATAGGCGAGGCCATAGGAAAATCCGTCTGCACGCGAAGCCAACAGCATGTCCGGTATTTTTTCGCCGATGATCGTTCCATTCCAGAGATACTGCACATCATCAAACGGATTCTTATTGACCAGATACCGCACTTCCTCCGGGAACAGGTTATCCTCCGCCGTCGTCATATAAAGGGAAAAGACATCCAGTCCGTAAAAAACATGCTTTAATTCATGATGTTCAAAAGAGGTCTCCAGATATTTTTCCAGAAGCGGCGCGGATGCGGAATTTCCGACTCCCTTGATGGTAACGCAGTCAAGGCGGTTGTCCAAAGTATCCGTATTGATACTCATTACCACAGAAGAACCAAGAAGCAGCGAATCATAATCCAGATGCTCCACAGCCCCGTATGCCTGATACTGATGTGAATACTGCAGCGGCTTTAACCCAAACCACGGTTTATGGTAGTGAAAAAACGGATCAACTATATAGACAAGCAGAGCAACTGCTCCCAGGAACACAACACAGCCGGCGATGAAATGCCAGACTAATTTTTTTGATGTTCTCTCTCTCATTGCCGCCTCCTAGAAATTAAAATACAAAAAGGTACTCATACCGGAAAAGGAGATCACACACAGCATCAGCAGAAATGCCAGTCCCCACATCCGGGGTACGGTCGCCTGATGTTCCCGCACGTAATCAAAGGAATTTTTTCTGGTACATAAAAATGCCGCCAGTAAAAACATAACGAGCATATAAATACGATACATCATACTTGCCGCCTCATATCCTCCGAAATGTTCGGTAACCAGATAGAGTGCGTAATTTTTGAACCCTGCCAGGGAAGCCGGAAGCAACCAGACTGCACCGGTATAAGTAAAGGAAAACAGCTGTTTGTAAAACTGCATTGCCTGTGACAGATTCTCACTACGGAACATGGCAATGGCAAGGTTCCAGAACAGGAACGTGATCGCCCAGTTGACTTTTTCCGGCAGTTTCTGATGGATCTTTTCGTAAATGGACAGATTTTCAAAAGAGATCGCCAGTCCGTTTACAATGCCCCACAGGATATAAGTCCAGTTTGCACCATGCCAGATGCCGCTTAAGAGGAAGACGATCATGGTGTTTCGTATCTTTTTCGCTTTTCCCTCTCTTCCACCGCCCAATGGGATGTAGACATACTGGGTAAAAAATGCGTTTAAGGTGATATGCCATCTGCGCCAGAATTCCTTGACACTTTTTGACTGATAAGGGGAACGGAAATTCTGTGGCAGAGAAAGGTTCATCATATCCCCGATCCCCAGTGCCATATCGCTGTAACCGCTGAAATCGAAAAACAGCTGGAACGTATAGGCTAGGATCACAAGCACGGCAGAGACACTGTCTAATGAACTGACATCGGAAAATCCGGTATCTGCGATCTTTCCAAGTTCATCCGCGATCAGGACTTTTTTTGAAAGTCCGATCACGAAAAGCCGTATGCCGCGCAGCGTATTGTCAAAGTCAAACCGGCGTTTTTCTTTTTCCCAGAACTGCGGGATCAGTTCGCCATGCGATACGATCGGTCCTGCGATGAGCTGTGGAAAATAAGTAACATAAAGGACATAATCTAATACATGATAATGAATCGCACGCCCCATCATCCGGTCGGCAAGAAATGAGATCTGCTGGAAGGTAAAAAAGCTGATCCCTAACGGCAGTGCGATCTCTTTTAGTGCCCAGTTTAAATGAAACGCCAGATTGACATTTTCGATAAAGAAATCAAAATACTTAAAGTAAAATAATAATCCAAGATTAAAGGAAATACCTAAAATCCCCAAAAGCTTCCGGTGTTCCAACCGTTCCATAAGGGCACTGAACACATAATTTCCCACGATACTGGTTAAGATGATCAGTACATAGGATGGATTAAAGTACCCGTAAAACCACAGGGACATCATGATAATAAAAAACTGCGCCAGTTTATATTTTCCAAAGTGATTTGCTCCATGCCATAACAAAAGTGCCAGCGGCAGGAATACAAAAATAAAAATGTATGAATTAAAAAGCATGGTCCTCTCCTGTAATTAACGAATGGCAAAGATCAGCAATACCAGTGCCCCCAGTACGATCCGGTACCAGCCGAATACTTTAAAGTCATGTTTCTTAATGTAAGACATCAGGAAATGGATGACAAGAATGGATACCACGAACGCAACCACGGTACCGACACCAAGTGTGACCAGTTCTGCTCCGCTAAAGGAAAAGCCGAATTTGATCACTTTGATCAGACTTAATCCAAGCATGACCGGAACTGCCAGATAAAAGGTAAATTCTGCAACCGCCACACGGGAAACTCCGATCAGAAGGCCACCGATGATCGTTGCGCCGGAACGTGAGGTTCCCGGAATAATGGAGAGCACCTGAAACAATCCGATCAGAAAAGCGGTCTGATAAGTAATATCAGAAAGCGTACCAACCTTTGGTGTACGGGTTTTGTTCCAGTTCTCGATCAGAATAAATGCCACACCATAGAAGATCAGGGCGATCGCGATCACCGTCGGTGTATGAAGATGCGCTTCAATGTAATCATCAAATAATATCGTTACGATCGCTCCCGGGATACAGGCAACCACAACCTTAAACCAGAGGGAGAAGATATCCTTCTGTATTACCGGTTTTGTTTTGTCTTTAAACTGAAACGGGAACATACGCTTCCAGTAAAGGACAACAACGGCAAGGATCGCGCCCAGCTGGATCACGACGAAAAACATTTCTTTAAAGTCATCACTCATGTTCATCTTTAAAAATTCATCGACCAAAAGCATGTGACCGGTGCTGCTGATTGGGAGCCATTCGGTGATTCCCTCTACGATTCCAAGAAAAATTACTTTTAAAAGATCTAAAAAACTTAAGTCCATCTAGTTCTGCCTCCCTGTTTTAATCAAATTTGACCGCTTCCCGAAGTGATTTTTTTACTTTTTTCCGGGTTACTTCAACCAGTCCGAGTTTGGTCATATCGACCAGCTTCGTCGGAACCGGATCTTCTTTCAGTGCATTGCGGAATGTCTGTAGCAGCATATCATTCGCCTCTTTGGATTCCAGATTGACGAAATCTACTAAGATCATGCCGGATATATTGCGCAGCCGCAGCTGCCTTGCAATCTCTTTTGCCGCTTCCAGATTGACATTCAGAAAATTCTCCTGTGCATTTTTCTTTGCCACGTTTTTTCCGGTATTGATGTCAATGACGGTCAGTGTCTCTGTCGGTTCGATCAAAAGATACGCACCGGATCTTAACCACACTTTCTGCTGCAATGCCTCTTTCAGATTTGATTTTACACTGTAGAGTGAAGAAAGAGAGATCATCGGATCATTATAAAAATGCACCGGCAGACGGTTATAATGTGCCATAAGGTAAGAAAAAATCTCCTCATCATCGGTTAAGATCTCTTCCAGCGTGTCTTCCCGCAGCCCTTCCACCTGCTTTACCCATAAGGGTGCCGCCTCTTTCAGACAGGAATAACAGGTCTTGTGCCGCGATGTTTCCAGCAACTCCTCATAGGCCTGCTGTAAGGAAGCAATCTCATTAAAAAGCTGTTCGGTTGCTATGTTTTTTGCATTGGTTCGCACGATTACACCAAAATTATGCTCTTTTCCTGAAAAATATTCCTCCAGGCTGGCGCGGTAAAATTTTCTGGTCTCATCTCCTAATTTGGAGGAAACCGAGAAGTTCCGATTCCCAGTCGTTAAGACTGCATAGGTACCGGAAAAGGTCAGGTTGGATGTCACCTGCGGTTCTTTTGTCTTAATAGCTTCCCGTTCCACCTGAACTAAAAGTTCATCTCCTGCCACGAGTGGCTTTTTATCGGAGAGTTTTTTGGTAAAGATGGCATTTTCACACTCGTCGAGGGAATAATATGCGTTCTGACCAGGTCCAATTTTGATAAAAGCCGCGTTCAGATTTTTTACCACATTTTCCACTCTTCCGATATAAATGTTTCCAAGGATCGATGCCTTATCCTTTAACACCGGTGTCACTTCTACCATTTTCTTATGTTCATCATAAAGGGCAGAAATTAAATATTCCTGCCCCTTTATCTCTTCGGTTGTGATCAGACAGCGGTTTTTCATGCGATCTCTTCTCCCATATCCAAAAGGGAAACAAAGCCTGTCCCATCTTCTGTTCTTGCATAGACATCTTTTCTGTGGATCTGGATGGCATTCTCCTCGTAGGAAAGCCCCATAAATTCATAGAGTGCGGAAAGTACCAGTTCCGGCTTTAAGTTATCGGTACTTCCGGTGGAAAGGTTTAAGTAAAATACCGGCTTTCCATCCTGCCCGCTGACTTCAAATCCGTATACTAAAGTCTTTAAGTCCATGACTTTTTCACTCTTTTTGGTCTGTTTGGTAATGAGAACCTCTTCCGGTTCGGTAAAAAATTGCCGGATCCCATCTGCAAATTCCGCAACGGATGCCGGACAGTCATATCCGTCTTTATAAAACAGGTTGTAGTCCGCAGCAGCAACGATCGACATTGCTGTTTTTGCCCGCTCCGGTAACTGGACATACCCGGTGATCTCCACGCCTTCTACCATGGTCTCATTGAGTGCGCGGATGGATTCTGCGCTGGATCTCGTTGTATTTACTTCAATATCGAGATATTCACCGTCGCTTGTGATGCCGACTCCAAGCGGAGCTGCAAACGACATGATCTGATGCGGCGAAAATCCCTCGGAATAACAGATATCGATCTCTGCCCTGCGGATCGCCTTCTGGAAATATCGCATAATATCCAGATGTCCGATAAAACGCATGACACCATATTTGCGAAATTTTATTCTGATTTTTATCATGTTAATTTCTGCCTTTCTTTTCTTTCGTCCATGCACCTAGCGGATGCAGACACCGGTCTTAAATCTTGCAATACCACAACCGGAACATTTCATCCGGCAGTTTGGAGTCACGGTCTCACCGATGGCATTTTTCCATTCGCGGATCAAAAACTCTTTGGTAACGCCGGTATCGATAAAATCCCACGGGAAGATCTCGTCAAGCGGACGTTCCCGCATCGTATAAAAGTCCATCGAAATGCCACATGCCTCAAACGCATCCAGCCATCTCTGGTAATCAAAAAATTCTGACCACGCATCAAAAATACCGTCGTGTTCATAGACATACAAAAGAACCTGTGACACTTTCCGGTCGCCTCTTGCCAATACGCCCTCTAATACTGTAACATCTGCTTCATGCCAGTTATATTTGATACTCTTGCGGTTCAACTGCTCTTTCACCGTGTCATTTACGATCTTGGCACGTCCGATATAATCCTCCGGCTGATACATTCTCGCCCACTGGAATGGGGTAAATGGCTTCGGAACGAAAAAGGAAGTTGAGATCGTGATCTGGCACTTGCCGTTCCGCTGATCCTTCGGGATCTCATAATAGCGGACTGCAATGTCATTTGCCAGTTCCGGGATGGCACGCATGTCCTCTTCCGTTTCTGTCGGCAGCCCGAGCATAAAGTAAAGTTTTACCTTATTCCAGCCGCCTTCAAATGCCATACCGGCTCCCTGTAAGATCACGTCCTTTGTCAGACCTTTGTTGATGACGTCTCGAAGTCTCTGGGAACCTGCCTCCGGTGCGAAGGTCAGACTGCTCTTTTTGATATCCTGTACCTTTGACATAACGTCTAAGGAGAAGGCATCGATACGCAGCGACGGCAGGGAGATATTGACGTGTTTTTCTTTGCACTCATCAATTAAAAAGGTCACCAGTTCTTCCAGTTCCGAATAATCGGAAGAACTTAAAGAACTTAAGGAGATCTCCTCATATCCGGTTGACTGTAACATCTTATGTGCAAGTCCCTTTAAACGCTCCACATTTTTTTCTCTGGTCGGACGGTATACCATACCTGCCTGACAGAAACGGCAGCCACGGATACAGCCTCTCTGGATCTCCAAAACGACCCTGTCCTGGGTTGCCTTGATAAAAGGAACTACCGGTTTTTCCGGATAAACCGCTTCGGTCATATCGGTTACGATCTGTTTGGTCACGGTTGATGGAACATCCTCGTATTTTGGTGTAAAGGAAGCGATCGTTCCGTCTTCCTTATAAGCTACTTCATAGAGGGATGGCACATAGATGCCCGGTATTTTTGCCGCACTCCGCAAAAATTCTTCTCTGGCCGCACCGCTCTTTCGCATCGTCTTATACAGATCAAGCAGTGCATCATAGGAGATCTCGCCCTCTCCGATATAGAACAGATCAAAGAAATCTGCGATCGGCTCCGGATTATAAACGCAGGGACCGCCTCCGATGACGATCGGAACATCCCAGTTTCTGTCCTTTGCAAACATAGGGATATGGCTCAGATCCAGGATCTGTAGAATATTGGTATAGCACATCTCATACTGGATCGTGATTCCTAAGAAATCTGCATCTTTTACTGGCTCCTGCGATTCCAGTGAAAAAAGCGGTATGTCCTGCTCTTTTAAGATCTTGTGCAGATCCGGCCAGGGGGAATACAGCCTTTCGCACCACACATCATCCCTGCGGTTTAACATATCGTATAAGATCTGGATGCCAAGATGTGACATTCCGATCTCATACACATCCGGAAAGCACATGACAAAACGGATGTCTACATCGTTTTTATCTTTTATGATACTGTTTAACTCATTTCCGATATAGCGCGCCGGCTTATCGATCTTCATGAGAATCTCATCTGATAAAGCTAATTTGGTCATTCAAAAATAATCCTCTCTTTTTCATTTGCACTCATCATAACATAATTTTTTAAATTTGTATAATAATGATTATCTGAGATCAGCTCCATGACCTGTGTTGCAGAGAAATCACAGATCTTCGTATCTGTGTGATAACAGTAGAAAAACACAGCAAACAGGCATGCCCCAAGAAACAGACGCACCTTAAAAAAAGAAATGGTATCTTCCATTGTTTTGTATCCTTGTATTTTTGTACTATTTTATGAAAAAACAAACGGCATTATACCATCAGCCATTTGAGCAGGGTCTTGTCTAAGATCCATGCCGCGATCGTTGATAACACCAGGGTCAGTACCATCATCAGGATGCAGCCACCGACAATGCCGCCGCCAAGTACATTTACATGGAGCACCTGTTTTACCACGAAATGCAAAATCCCCCAGTGGATCAGAAGGATTGAATAACTGTGTCTGCTGATAAGAGACACCAGATACCGTTCCGCTGTTTTTCCGACTGCTTTTCTTTTTACCAGTAGAAATAACATGGCAGCAAACAGCATCATGGTTGGTGTATTCTGGTAGATATAATTTTCATAATCGTTTCTTGTAACGATCCAGAGGCAGGAGATCAAAAAAGAAACCACTCCCCCTGCAAAAAAGATCTGCTCCATCCGTCCGCTGCATTTTGCTGCCAGATAATAGCCCAGCAGAAATGTTCCGACAAACGTGCCGGTATACCACTGAAATGGCGCAGACATGCCAAAAAGCGGTGCATAGGTATCGATCGTACAAAGTATAAAAAGCACCGCCAGAAAGCCGGATAACACAGGATCCGGAATATGCGCTAAGATCCACCGGAGTGCCGGTGTCAGCACATATAAAAACAATATGACATAGATCAACCAAAAATGGGGTGCCTCCACCGGTGCACCCGAAACAATCCGCTGCAACAGAGGGAGCCAGTGACTGGGATAGATCCATTCGATGCCCTCTTTTGCGCAGACATATAAAATATAATAAACAAGAAACGGTATTACAACCTTGCTAAACCGTTTGCGAAAGAAAACCGTTGCCTTTTCTCCACGTACCGAAAGCAGTAATGCCCCGCTGATCATCAGAAACAGCAGATTGCAGGATAAAAAGAAATAATCGAAACATTCCAGAATGTGATAGGAAATGCTCCCCTCCGTCACCATCGAGGCTGCCAGCGAAACTGTGTGTACACCGATAACGAAAACGGTTGCCATTACCCGCAGATCATCCAGATAAATCTGATGACCGGGCTTTGGAGTTGACTTCCAGCTGACGTTCACGTTCACTCCTCACTTCCATCCGGCTATCGCTGAGACAATTCCTGTGCGATCTGCTCCCAGGTCACACCTTTTTCAGCCATCAGTACCATCATATGATACAGAAAATCTGCGATCTCGTATTTGATGTCATCCGGTTCCGGATTTTTGGATGCGATCACGATCTCCGTTGCTTCCTCTCCGAGTTTCTTTAAGATCTTATCAAG
>JBNMKU010000038.1:0-20226 GCA_050874505.1 Roseburia sp.
ACTCTAGTGCTAGGAATGTTTGCGGCTCTGTCTTACATAGACAATCATAATAATAAAAAGAAATAGCATCCCACTCGACCAAAAGTAGATGCTATTTCAAAATTAGTATTCAACTGAGGGCAAATCGGAGTCAAATCCGATTCACTTTCTAAGTAGATTATACACTAGGGCACTTGGTTTTTCAAGTGCCCTTTTGCTTTCTGATTTGCTGATGTTTTCGCTTTAACGAACCCCTTCATAATGTGTCCACATCCTGATTATCTTCACAGTTCCCTCATACCTAGTCCCATCTAATTCCACAGGCTCATCATACACCTGATACACCAGCCTGTGCTGTATATTGATTCTTCTGGAATAGGCACCCTGCAAATTTCCAACCAGTGTTTCATAAGGTGGTGGATTCTGAAAAGGGTTCTCCCTGATGACCTCGATCAGTTTTTTGGCTTTTCCATCAAGACGAACCGCCTTCAAGTTCTTAATATCTTTTACTGCCTGTTTGTCATATACGATTCTGTACATAAAACTACCATTCTACCTCTTCCTCTGGCACACAATCTTCTAAAGGTGTCTCCATACCCTCTCTTATCGATTCAACCATACCGGGAATCGAATTAAGATATATCGTTTCCTGGATTGCATTCCAATCACTTTCGGAAACCAGAACCGCATTTCCCTTTTTGCTTACAATCAAAGCCGGTTCACTATAAAGATTGACGTCTTCTACCAGATTGTAGAGTTCCTTTCTTGCATTCGTTATATTAATCGCTGACATAATAAATCTCCTTCTTATATATTCTTATCCTAGTATTTGTTCATCCTGAACATTCTTCATTTGAAAATCTTCAGTAAAATTTCTCGTACATTCTGCGTTGTGCATCTCATAATGCTTCTGTCTTTTGTATTTATATTTTTACACTGTAATATTATTAAGTCTTTCCATCTTATATTATCTGAATGACGAGATTTTTTATGTCATAATGATTATAACGTACGTCTTTGCGTACGTCAAGTGATTGTTTTTCACATCACAAAAGGCACTTGGTTTTTCAAGTGCCCTTTTGCTTTCTGAATTTCCGATGATCTATTTGTTGATCTTCACTTTTTTCACGGATGAATATTTTCCATACACCTTTCCGCCCGTAGAATCCACTTTATAAGCTCGGATGCGCACATAGTATGTCTTACCTTTTTTCAATTTTTTGATCGTATACGAAGTTTTTGCCGTGTTTTTCTTTGTGACTGTCTTTTTAAACTTCTTATCCATGCTGTAAGAAATCTCATAGCCTTTCACACCGGACACTTTTTTACATTTCAGCAAAATCTGTTTGCTCTTACTGTTTTTCGCCGATGTAATGGAAACTTTCGCTACTTTTACCTTCGTCCACTTCGCATACAAGGTATAATCACACTTTGCATTGGTGTCTATCGCCTCCATCTTCTTTTTAAATTTCGAATCCGTATACCAGCCTGCAAATACATATCCTTTGCGCGACGGGTCCTTCAACGTTATTTTCTTTCCATAATAGGTTGACGGATTTGCGGCGTTATTTTTACCTTTATTCAAATTATAGGTAATGTTATACGGCACTGTGATCGTGCAGGATGCCTGATAACTGCTGTTTTCATCCGAAGTTGCGGTTATCTTCGTTCTTCCCGGTGCTTTTGCAGTCACATTTCCGTTATCATCCACTGTGGCAACTTTCGTGTCGACGGATTTCCAGACAACCTTTTTATTTGCTGCGTAATACGGCGAAATGGTCGCCTGCAATGCAAGATTTTCTCCTCTTTTTACCTCTGCCGATGTCTGGTCCAACGTAATTCCGGTTACTTTTGCCTTTCCTGTGACCGTCACATAGCAGATTGCATATTCATCACTGCCATCCGTTGCCTGTGCCCGAATCCTTGCCTCGCCTTCTGATATTGCCGTGACCAGTCCGCTATCAGACACCTTTGCCACTTTCGAGTCTGAAGAAGTATATTTCAATGTCTTATTGGTAGCTGTAGATGGTGAAATGTCTGGTTTTAACTGGTATGTTTCACCTGCCTTTAATTCAATCTCGTCCTCATCAAATTCAATCCAGTTTATGAGACGCGGGACTGTCACCGTGCAGGTTGCCTTTACTTTTCCTGCTGTTACCGTAATCACTGCTGTCCCAACACCACAGATCTCGACATATCCGGTATCGGAAACCGTTGCCACATCTTCGTTTGAACTTGTCCATATCACAGCATCCGTAAAGTTCTGCGGTGTGACCGTGGCTGTCAGCTGGAATTCTTCATAATATTCTGCCGTCTTGTTTGTGACATCCAGACGGATCGATGTTGCAGGAATATCCTGCGCCACATATTTGATGCCCTTTCCATTTGCATAAGTCTGCGCATAACAATCGGACGGACCATACATCGTCATTTTCTTTGGATAGGAAAATGCGTTTGAGGCAATCGAAGTCGTATTACGCGGAACCGTGATCTGTGTCAGCTTTGTGCAGTTGACAAACGCGCTGTCGCCGATCGTGGTCACATTGTAAGGGATCACAATGGATGGCAGGGTTGTGCAGCCGTAAAATGTCTGGCTCTCTATTTTCTTTAATTTACCACCCAACGTGATATCGGTTAAGGCTTCACAGCCATAAAAAGTGGAACTTCCAATCGTGGATACCGTATCCGGTACAACGACTTTTTTCAGAGATTTACAGTTTTTAAACGCATTGCTCTCAATTTTTTCTACCCCGGATGGAAGAATGGCTTCCGGTAGGGATTCACAATCCATAAATGCGGAGTTACCGATTGTGATCAGGGTGGATGGGAAATTGATGGTGGTTAATTTCTTGCAGCCGTTGAATGTGTTTGTTGGTATTTCCTCTAAAACATTTGAAAGGTGTACTTCTGTCAGGTTTGTACAACCTTGAAAATTTGAATTTCCAATTACCTTAACAGTATCTGGAATATCTATCGTCGTTAATGAGGAACAATCCTCAAATGCAAATTTTTCTATTTTCTCTATTCCGCTATTCATTGTAATTGTAGCAAGATTTTTGCAATTTCTAAAAGCACTATCCCCTATTTGGGTAATGGTATCTGGTAATTCTATTTTTTCAATACCATCACATCCCATAAATAATGCTGCACATACTGTAGTACTACCTTCTTCAAATTCAATGTTCTTTAAATTACTACAGCCACCAAATACTCCATATGATGTATTTGTATTACTTCCCCAACTTGTATTAAATTCATTGAGCGTCTTTGGTATTTTAATTTTTCTTATTGATGTACAGTCTCCAAACACACTATATCCAACGATTGTAAGGTTCTCTGATAATTTTATATTTTCAAGTTTATCACATTGGTAAAATGCTTCAAATTCTATCATCTCCACGCTATCCGGTATGGTAATCCCTGTTATCCTGTTGCATTTATAAAATGCTCTTGAACCTATCATATTTATACCATCTTGCATTTCTACGTCTGTTAGTCCACTGCATTCTGCGAATGCCTGATCACCTATTTGTGTTACACTTTCAGGTATGATAACTTTTTTCAAATTTCTGCAACTTTTAAACGCACTATCGTCTATCTCTGTAATAGTATCTGGCAACTCTATTTCCTCAATACCATTACATCCCATAAACAATGCAGAACATACTATTGTACTCCCCTCTTCAAATTTAATCTTTTTTAAATTACTGCATCCGCCAAAAGTTCCATACCCTGTATTGGTGCCTGATCCCCATGTACCATCAAATTTTTTTAAACTTCTTGGTATCTCAATTTCTCTAATTGACGTACATTCTCCAAATACACCATATCCTGTAGTTGTTAAACTTTTTGACAATTTTATATTTTCAAGATTATCGCATTGATAAAATGCTTCAAATCCTATTGTCTCCACACTATCCGGTATAGCAATACCTGTTATGCTGTTACATTTATAAAATGCCCTTGAACCTATCGTATTTATGCCTTCTTGCATTTCTACATCTGTTAGTCCACTGCATTCTGCAAACGCCCGATCGCCTATTTGTGTTACACTTTCAGGGATTGTAATCTTATTTAAATTCTTACAGTTTTCAAACGCCCAGCTGCCTATCTCCGTAATAGTATCTGGCAATTCTACTTCTTCAATACCATCACATCCCATAAACAATGCAGAGCATACTATTGTACTGCCCTCTTCAAATTTAATTTTTTTTAAATTACTGCATCCGCCAAAAGTTCCATACCCTGTATTGGTGCCTGATCCCCACGTACCATCAAATTTTTTTAAACTTCTTGGTATCTCAATTTTAATAAGTGCCTTGCAATTCCCAAACGCATTATAACCGATTGTCGTTAAATTTTTTGACAAATCAATATTTTGTAAATCTGTACAGTTATAAAACGCATCAAACTCTATTTTTTCCACACTGTCCGGTATCATTACCGTCTTTAAATCAGTCCTGTTTTTAAATGCACCTCTTCCAATCGCCACAACCTCATGTCCGTCAATCTTCCCCGGAATATACAGTGCTGTCGCACTTCCGCTATATCCTGTTATCGTAGCCCTGTTTGCATCGTCCAGCGTATAGGTATAAATCGGCACGATCGCATCGCCTGCGCCTGCATCGACATAACTTCCCACACCTGCCGGATTGAAATATCTTGAACTCGGAGAAGTACAGTAACTTGTCCAGCCACCCTGTGCGATAAATTCTTTTCCACGCGTACACGAAGTCCGAAGTACACCGTCTTCAATATGGTAGTACACACGCACCGGGCTGTTATCTTTGCCCCAGATTTCTATGCTCTTGCTATATCTCTTTGAAAGGATACCCACTCCGATCTTTGCGCTCGCCCCCACGGACGCATACAGATACGCTGCCTGCGATACACAGTATGACGGTGTCCCGGAGCTGTATTTTACATATTTGAGATTCATGCGCGCTCCGGCTTTTGCATTGATATCACCACTGACGATTCCCAGTGTTGCCTGCGCCGAAAGCACAACACCTGTGGTCAGATCTGCCTCCGCTGAGAAAGAAAATCCTTTTTTCCGGCTGTTTCCAACCACACGAAAGCCATCCGAATATGCAAATCCGGATTCAAATTCTTTTTCCACGGTAAGTGTCGCCTCACCGGACAGATTATATTCCATTGCCAGTGTCAGCATACCAATACCACCGAGCGGCACCACGCCAAGTGTCAGAGTATGATTGATATCCTGAAATGCGTCTCCCTTTACGTTGCAGGAATATTCCATGTCGCCGCTGATCGTAAAATAATAGTCATTATTTTTCAGGCGATAATTCACTTTCATATTTGAGATCACAACGTTCACAGTCGCTGTGACATCATCTGAAACAGAAATGGTTTTATCCGCCCTCAGAGTATTTCCGTTATAAGAAATTCCTCTTGTCTTACTCTCTGTCACAGCAACATTATTTACCACATAGGTTTCCTCATCCGCCGGGACAAATTCCCTCAGATCGATATCCAGTTCGCCCTGCTGATCAACATTTAAAACTGCCCCATCCTCAGCATCTGAGGTTGTGATGTATGTCGTTGTCCCTTCCGTCCGCACACTTTCCGCCTTATATGCCATTGCAATATCATTGACATACACGGCAAATGTTGTTCCCGGTGTGATTGTAACAGGACAGTTTTCAATCATAACCGTTCCATCCACATCAATGGACACTGCTGTTCCCTCCGGCACGATGACGACACCGGAAGCAAATGTGCAGGAATTTTCTTTTCCTGTTTCTATCTGTGCATCCGCTAAAACCTGTTTTGCATCTGCGATCATGGCATCATGTTCTTCTGTCGTAAGAGGCTGTTCCGGCAGGAATTTTCCATCAGAAACCGTAACCCATCCCCGGTCGATAGCGATCTGTGCCGCCTCTTTATATGTAACGTCCACAGCATCCTGATAAGTATAACTGTCTGTCTCCGGCACAAAACCAAGCATCTCGTTCATGGTCTGCGCTGCAAATTCGCGTGTCACTGCATCTTCCGGGCGAAACTCTTCTCCTGCCTCAAGATCGATCATTCCATACTCACACGCCACCATCACATCCCGGTAAAAGGAATCATCCTCTGAAATGTCACTGTAATAGTTATCCGGGTAATTGTCCTCTTCTACCGTAAGATCAAACAATGTTACCAATTCCTGTACCCATGCTATCCTGCTGATCTCATCACCGGATAATGTTCTCTTTAGCGTTTCTTCTGTGCTTTCCGTCTCCTCCGGCACCTCAGTTTCGGTCTCCTCTACGTTCTCCGTCTCTTCTGTAGGCTCAGTTTCGGTTGTTTCTTCTTCCTCGCTTGACTCCGTTTCGGTTGTTTCCTCTTTCTCGGTTGGCTCAGTTTCCATCTCTTCGGCAGTCTCCGTCTCAACTTTTTCTGTTCCATCTGCTTTCTGTTCTTCCTGCCCACTCTCATTTTCCTGCTCCGTGGTCTGTGCTTCGGCAGGATCATTTTCACTCTGACTGCTTTCTTCCCGGGTCTGCTGACTGTTTGCCGTCACATCTGCAAACAGCATTTCCGGTGTTGCCGTAAATGTCATACAAACACATAACAACCATGCTATCATCCGTTTTTTCATAACCCTTCTCCTTTCGTATCCATGGCAGTGTCAGGTTTCTGTTTCTGGAGTTTACACTTAAAAAGAGTCATTTCTTTCCTTTTTGGGTATAATGTCTATCGCTCCCCAACCGCAAATATTCCTTTGAACTTTTTGAATCGCAGTTTTTCATACGTCACCTGGCACGATCCATTTCTATTATTTTTCTTCATTATAGTCATCTTTCTGACTATGGTCAAGTATGAGACTACACCATACCATACATATTGTAAAGAAACGGAGGAAAATGTGATGATCGATTACAGTCCATTTTGGATTACACTTGAATGTTCCAGCGAGACAACTTATACCTTGATAAACAAACATCATATATCAAGTGCCATCATCGACAAACTCCGCAAAAACAAGCCAATGAATACTACCACTTTGAATGATCTGTGCCGGATCCTTAATTGCAGGCTGGATGAAATTGCACAATATATCCCATCGGAAACGGATCAGCCTTTATAGTTTCAGGTACCGCATTTCACAATCGCAAGCAGAACTATCATCATCGTTTTTATTGTCGATATCCAGTCTCATAAATTTTTCCTACTAGAATTTTTGATTGAAATAATCTGAATTGGCTTTTTGCCATAGAATAATTTTGATTTGAATTTCATGATTTTTTGATATATTCCTTACTCTCAAAAAGAAAAAAGGTGTATGTGAACCACATACACCATAAAAGCTAACTTTTTCCAAATATTACGTTGTGTAACTTCCTGTTCATTTAAGAACTCGTTCTTTACTGTATATAAAATGTACCATCTCTCTCACTTATTGTCAAGCATGGATTTCGAAAAATTTCTAATTATCTTTTCTCTTTCTGTTAATACATCATAAAAATTAGGATCAGCAATTGTATTAATTCTCATCGCATCTATTGATCTTGTATCAGCAAAATGCAATCTACTTCTTTTTGCAGGTGTATTATCCTCAATATCCATTTCACAATCTGGATTACAGGGAGATGAATCTGGTTTTATTGATGTTGATGGAATAATAATATATTTACTACCATAATCTTTTAATATATAACACCAATGAACATCTCTTGCCTCTTTTGGATAGCCTCTTCTCAAATTAACATATGCAATTTGCCCTTCTTTTGGTCTTTTTGAAGGACTGATTTTATAATAAACTTTTGATGGGTTAACACCATCTGGAACTAACTTATTATAAAAATGTGCAAGATCACTTATCCATCTATCTATTTCTATTGCTAATTTTACAGGATTATCGTAATGTTCTAAACTTTTTATTGTTTTCTTAACAAATCCCATTTTTTGATCAATAATCTGTTTTTCTTTCTCAGTTAACATATGTACCCCTTACCAAATCATTTTATCTCTTCTACAATATTATATACTAAAAACCGACAAAATACTACACTTTTCTGTAGGTAACTATAAATCCAGCCTCTAAAAAAGCCCACATACTTATAGCAAATACAAGTATGTGGACTCGGATGCCCTGCTAAATACAATCTATTGCTTCCCTATTTCCCCACGATCTCCGCCGTATCAATGAACTCATACGGTGTAGTTTGATACACATAATAGTTCAGCCAGTTCGAATAGAGGATATTGGCATGCGAACGCCATTCCAGTTTCGGCTTCTGCGTATCATCATCATCCGGGTAATAATTGACCGGAAGGTCGATCGGAAGCCCTTTTGATTTATCTCTTTTATATTCCTTGTCAAGTGTATAGCGGTCGTACTCAGGATGTCCCATCACAAAGATACGTCTTCCCTCGTCTGCGATCGCCAGAAAAACGCCTGCCACATCGGATTCTGCCAAGATCGTCAGGTCTTTTATACTGCGGATTGCCTCGGCACTGACCTCGGTATGTCTGGAATGTGGTGCCATAAAATAATCATCAAAACCACGCACCAAAGGAACTTTCCGGTTCATCACGCGGTGCTCATACACGCCAAACATCTTCTTTGGAAGCAGGGTTTTTGGAAGTCCGTAATGATAGTAAAGACCTGCCTGTGCGCCCCAGCAAAGGTGCATTGTGGATGTCACATGTGTCTTGGTCCATTCAAAAATGTCACACATCTCGTTCCAATAATCGACTTCCTCGTACTCTATCTGTTCCAGTGGTGCTCCCGTAATGATCAGACCGTCAAAATAGCGGTTTTTCACCTGAGCGAATGTCTCATAAAATTTGTTTAAATGGCTCATGGATGTGTTTTTCGATTCATGGCTCGAAACGGTAATAAATGTGACCTCAACCTGTAATGGTGTATTCGACAGGGAACGCAAAAGCTGCAGTTCTGTCTCTTCCTTTAACGGCATCAGGTTTAAAATTCCGATCTGAATGGCACGGATATCCTGATGCGATGCACGATTTTCATCCATAACAAATATATTTTCCTTTTCTAAGATTTCTTTTGCAGGCAAATCGCTCTGTGTTTTTATTGGCATAACAATCCCTCTCTCTATAGTGCCTCTTATTCCTGTGCGTTTATTTCCAACATCTGATACAGCTGCGCTTCATTTATCACGGTAATGCCCAGTTCGTTTGCCTTATCCAGCTTACTGCCCGCATTTTCTCCTGCCAGCACATAATCTGTCTTTTTCGAAACAGAACCCGATACTTTACCACCATATTTTTCAATCAGTTCCGCTGCCTCTTTTCTGCCAAGGGATGGCAGTGTACCGGTCACCACGACCGTTTTTCCAGTCAGTGCAGACTCTATGGTAAGCGCTTCTTTTGCAGCCATATTGACACCCGCTTCTTTTAACCGCGCCACGATCTCCTGATTTTTTTCATTTTCAAAGAACGTGCGGATGCACTGTGCACTTACTTCTCCGATGTCATTGACTGCTTTCAGTTCTTCTGCTGTGGCATGCTCTAAGTGCTCCATCGTCTTGAAATATTTCATGATTGATTTGGCGGCTGCCTTTCCGACATTCGGAATACCAAATCCGGTCAGAAGCTGATACGCATCATTTTCTTTTGCTTTTTCGATTGCACCAAGCAGCTTGTCCGTATTTTTCTCTTTTCCGATAATGCCCTGTTCGATCAGGGTGTCACGATGATCTTTCAGTTCGAAAATATCCGCAATATCTTTAATATACCCCAAACGGACCAATTCTTCAATATAAACCGTTCCAAATCCCTTGATATCCATGGCATCACGTCCGACAAAATTGATAATGTGACGCTCTAACTGTGCCGGGCAGTTCGGAGAAGTACACTTGATGTCCGCCGTATCTCTTTCACGCTCCGTATGTGCCCCACATACCGGACAGGTGTCCGGTATCATGAAACGTTTCCAGCCTTCGGGTCTTTTTTCTTTCCTTACTTCCTTTACTTTCGGAATGATCTCACCGGATTTGTAAACCACGATCGTATCTCCGATCCCGATATCCAGATCATCTATAAAATCCTGATTATGCAGTGTTGCCCTGGAAACGGATGTTCCGCAGAGCCGGATCGGCTCAAAGATCGCGGTCGGTGTGATCCTGCCGGTTCTTCCCACCGAAAGCTCGATCTCTAAAAGTTTTGTTTCTTTTTCCTCCGGCGGATATTTATACGCCACTGCCCAGCGCGGTACTTTTGAGGTATTACCGAGTTTCTCTCTGTCTGCGTAGCTGTTGATCTTTACCACGGCACCATCGATGTCATACGCAAGTTTTCCTCTGTTCTCGCCTATGGCACAGATCGCATCCCAGACTTCATCCGCTGTTTTGCAGACCTTATAGTCATCGATTACCGTAACGCCCTCTTTTTTCAAAAACTCGTAGCCCTGCGTGTGGGTCTTGATCTCCATGCCACGCACCTGCTGTATGTTAAAGATAAACATCGAGAGTTCACGCTCTTTTGTCACACTGCTGTCAAGCTGCCGCAGAGTACCTGCCGCGCAGTTTCTTGGATTGGCAAACGTCTTTTTTCCGAGCAGCTCCTGTCTCTCATTTACCCTTTCAAAGGCTTCGTTTTTCATGTAGACTTCGCCGCGGATCTCCAAGTATTCCGGTGCATCCTTCAATTTCTTTTTGACGTCTTTGATCACCTTCGCATTTGCCGTAACATCCTCTCCGAATGTCACACCGTCTCCTCTGGTCAAGGCAAGCACGAGATTTCCTTCTTCGTAGCGCAGTGCCATGGATAATCCATCGATCTTGTATTCTACCACAAACTCCGGATCATCTAACTGTTCTTTCATCTGTGCCACAAATTCATACACTTCTTCCTTTGAGAACACATCCTGCAAACTTAACATCGGAACATTATGCGGCACCAGTACACCTGCCGTTCGCTTTGCCGTTCCGCCTACATGACGGGTTGGTGAATCCTCGGTCACGAGTTCCGGGTGCTCCTTTTCCAGCCGTTTTAACTCTAACATCAGCTGATCAAACTCATAGTCTGTGATCTCAGGACTGTCTTCGTTATAGTAGCGGTTGCTATGATAATTTATTTTTTCCCGAAGCTCTTTGATCTTTTCTTCTACTGTCATTGTTTTTCACGCCCTCCTTTGGCAGCACCGTTGTGTTGGATGAGTCTTTGATCAGTGCCAGCAGCCCTTCATACTCCTCTTTTGTCACTTCACGATACGTTCCACTCTTTAAATTGCCCAATTCGATATTCATAATACGCACGCGGACCAGTTTTTCTACCCGGTATCCGAAATACTCGCACATTCTTCGTATCTGCCGGTTCAGTCCCTGTGTCAGGATGATCCGGAACTGTCTTTTTCCGGTCTGTTCCACGAAACATTTTCTTGTCGTTGCGTTAAGCTCGACCAGTGGCACTCCACCTGCCAGCCCCCTTAAAAAGGAAGCGGTAACCGGTTTGTTTACTGTGACCAGATATTCTTTCTCGTGCCGGTTTCCCGCACGCATCATCTTATTTACGATTTCACCGTTATTGGTCATCAGAAGAAGCCCTTCTGAATCCTTATCGAGTCTTCCCACTGGATAGATGCGTTTCGGATAATTGATATAATCGACCACGTTATTTTTTTCCCGTTTTTCTGTTGTGCAGACCACACCTACCGGTTTGTGGAATGCGAGCAGGATCATCTCTTCCTCTTTGGATACCGGTTTTCCCTGAAACAGAACTTTCTGTCCCGGGAAGACCTTTGTTCCCATCTCTGCTTTTACACCATCAATCTCTACATTTCCGGCTTCAATCTGGCGGTCTGCCTCTCTTCTGGAACAGACACCCGCTTCGCTGAGATATTTATTGATCCGTACACCTTCTTCTATCATATATCCCGTTTCCTTTCCCGGTGTTCTTATTTAGAACAAAACGGAGACTTCATCACAAAGTCTCCGCTTTTTTAATCTGTTTCTTTACTGTAACAATGAAGTCTTGATATATCCTGTCTTTCCATTCCAGGTAACCTTCGTCCAGCCTTCTGCATAGCTCATTACAACTGTTACCTTTTCTCCGGAAAATGCGGTACCAACCTTGCTTGCTGTCTCGCTCATATCAGAACGGATATTCGTTGACTCCGTCAGAGTGATGACCGTTCCCTCTGCCAGGCTTCCGGCTGCCTCACTCTGGTTCGAGTTTGTGTCGGCTGTCGTATCTGCCTGCGGCTGCTCTGTTGTCAGATACTCTGTCTTGATATATCCTGTCTCACCGCCATAGTTTACAATACTCCACTCTCCATCTGTTCCGGTGCGGCTGATCGCAGTACCCTTTTCAAGGCTGCCAAGCTTATCAGAGGAACTATCTGCCTCTTTTCTGACATTAACTTTATCTATGGTATATACCTGCTCAGAGGTGTTCTCAGTTTCCTGCTGCTCGCTCTCCGGCTGCTGTGTTTCCTCCGGCTGTTCAGTTGTTTCCGTCGTCTGTGTCTCCTCCGGCTGCTCGGTTGTCTCCGTGCTCTCGGCTGCTGCCTGCGCAAGGATGTTCTGTTTCCACTGAACGATCGCTGCCGGAAGTTTGATATTTAAAATATCTGCCAGATCTGCATCGGATGCCAGTGCTTCGTCATATTTGCTCTGTACTTCCTGCTGTAATGCGATCAGGTCATCACTGTTTTCGTATTCTTCGATCAGGCTCTGTACGCTTGTATCCACAGCGTTCTCACGGATCCGTCTGTTGTACTGGCTGTAAAGATTGTCGATGATCAGTGAGCCGTCATCCTGTGTTCTCACATAGAAGAAATCAAGTCCCGGTGCAGGTGTATCTGCTCCGGTAAATTTAATATCGATCCGTGCGGAAACCATGTATGATTTATCATCAAGACCATGTTTGGTATAGCACTGGATATTTTCGTAACTGTCTACATACTTGCTGTATTCTGCAATATAACTCTTTTCGTTATCTGTAATCGGTGTTGCGATCGCTGCGATCGTATCTACATCTCCTGCTGCATATGCGGTAAAATACTGGTTGATCAGTGCATTTACATCCTCATATGTATCAACCTGAAACGCTTCCTGCGTCTCTGCCTCTGCCGTCGTCTCTGTTGCCGGATTTACCGCATTTGCCTGTGTGCCGTCTTTTTTTGTTCCGCAATTTACCAGAACTAACACTAACACAAGGAATAAGGCACCCGCCGCAAAATATCTGATGTTTTGTTTTATAAAAGTCAAAATATTATTAAAACGTTCCGATTTATCTGTTCCTTTTGAAGAAGCCATATTATTCACCATACCTTTCTATTACACCATCAAAAATTAAGAATAAAAAAATGCACCCGGCGGGAATCGAACCCGCATTGCCGGAGTCGGAGTCCGGTGTTCTATCCATTAGACTACGGTTGCCTGCCATGTAAGAAAGTATGTGACTTATTTTTCATGCGTATTTAATCATAGCAGACCGATTTTTGATTGTCAAGATAAAAGTATAGCAGGCACCGTATCCATATTTTTACAGATACGATGCCTGCCCCCTCTTATGCTACATCTTCGAACTGTGAACGGTACAAACCGGCATAAAATCCGTTTGCCGCCAGTAATTCTTCGTGATTTCCCTGTTCTACGATATCGCCGTCTTTCATTACCAGGATCAGATCTGCATCCCGAATGGTAGAAAGTCTGTGTGCGATGACAAAACTGGTTCTTCCGCGCATCAGATTATCCATTGCCTTCTGAATGGCGATCTCGGTACGGGTATCGACAGATGAAGTTGCCTCATCTAAGATCAGAATCTTGTTGTCCGCAAGGATCGCTCTTGCGATCGTAAGAAGCTGTTTCTGTCCCTGTGATACATTGCTTGCATCCTCATTTAACTCCATCTGATAACCACCCGGAAGTGTCCGGATAAAGTGATCTGCACAGGCTGCCTTTGCTGCCGCAATGACTTCTTCATCGGTTGCATCCAGTCTTCCGTAACGGATATTTTCCATGATCGTTCCCTTAAAGAGCCAGGTATCCTGAAGCACCATGCCAAATGCGTCCCTCAACTCCCTGCGGTTGAAGTCTCTTACATCATGACCGTCAATGCGGATCGCGCCGTGGTTGACATCGTAAAAACGCATCAGAAGTTTTACCATTGTTGTCTTTCCTGCTCCGGTCGGACCGACGATCGCGATCTTCTGCCCCTGTTTTACCTTAGCACTGAAATCTTTGATGATCAGCTGCTCTGGCTGATAGCCGAATGATACATGCTCAAATTCAACATTTCCAATAACAGAAGAAATGTCTGCTGCGTTTTCTGTTACCTGATCTTCCTCTTCTTCCTCTAAGAACTCAAAGACACGTTCCGTTGCTGCTGCCATGGACTGTAACTGGTTTGTCACCTGCGCGATCTGTGTGATCGGCTGTGTGAAGTTCTTCACATACTGGATGAATGCCTGGATATCTCCGATCGTGATCACGCCACGGATGGCAAGCATTCCACCGGATAATGCCACTGCTGCATAACCAAGATTTCCGACAAAAGTCATGATCGGCTGCATCATACCGGATAAAAACTGTGATTTCCATGCAGATTCATATAATATCTCATTCGTACGGTCAAATTCCTCGATGGTCTCCTTTTCACGGTTGAACACCTTCACAACCAGATGTCCACCGTAAACCTCTTCCACCTGTCCATTGATATGTCCTAAGTATTCCTGCTGGGAGCGGAAGAATTTCTGGGAATGTTTTACAACCGTTGAAATAAGCAGCATGGAAACCGGAAGGATCACGACTGCGATCAGTGTCATTAAAGGTGATATGCTTAACATCATGATAAACACACCGATCAATGTTGAAACCGAAGTGATCAGCATCGTCACACTCTGATTTAATCCCATTCCAAGCGTATCGACATCATTGGTAATGCGGGATAACACCTCTCCGTATGTCCGGCTCTCAAAATATTTCATCGGCATCCGGTTTATTTTTTCGGAAATCTCTTTTCTGAGACGATAACAGATTTTCTGCGTGATCCCTGTCATGATCCAGCCCTGGATGAAGTTAAAGATCGCACTTCCCAGATACAATGCCAGAACAAACAGTAAGATTCTGCCGATCTTTGTAAAATCGATGGAACCGGTTCCTCCGATCTTTGCCATCAATCCGTCGGACAATGCCGTTGTCGCTCTTCCAAGGATCTTTGGACCTGCTACATTAAATATAGTAGAACCTACTGCAAATAACATTACCACCACGATCGCAGCCTTATATTTTCCAATATAGGCAATGAGCTTTTTGATCGCAGTCTTAAAGTCTTCTGCTTTTTCTCCCTGCTGCATCCGATTCCCCATCGGACCTCTTGGTCTACGTTGTGTCTGATTACTCATTGCAAGCCACCTCGCTTTCCAGTCCAAGTTCCTTTGCTGATAACTGTGATTTCGCGATCTGGCGGTAAGTATCACAGTTATGGAGCAGTTCTTCATGTGTTCCTTTTCCTACGATCTTTCCATCTTCCAGAACAATGATCTGCTCTGCATGAAGGATGGTGCTGATACGCTGTGCCACGATGATCACAGTACTGTCTTTTACTTTCTCTGCCAGTGCCTTTCTGAGTGCCGCATCTGTCTTTAGATCCAGTGCGGAGAAACTGTCATCAAACACATAGATCTTCGGCTGTTTTGCGATCGCTCTTGCAATGGCAAGACGCTGTTTCTGTCCACCGGACACATTGCTTCCACCCTGCGCGATCGAACTCTCATATTTATCATCTTTATTCTCAATAAATTCTGCTGCCTGCGCGATCTCTGCCGCCTCTTTGATCTGCTCATCCGTTGCATCCCGTTTTCCAAAACGAAGGTTGGATGCAATGGTTCCGGAAAACAGCACACCTTTTTGCGGCACAAAACCGATCTCTTCCCTTAAATCTTCCATGGAGATCGTGCGGATATCCTGACCATCCAGTGTGATCGTTCCGCCTGTCACATCATAAAGACGCGGGATCAGATTGACCAGTGTGGATTTTCCGCATCCGGTACTTCCGATGATCGCTGTTGTCTTTCCAGGTTCTGCCACAAAATCAATGTGCTCTAAAACATCTGCCTCTGCGCCCGGATAACGGAAACTTACATCTGAGAATGTCACCACTCCGTTGTGTGCCTTTAAGGTTTCCGGCTGATCCGGTTCCTTTACGCTGGATTCTGTACGGATCACTTCATCGATTCGCTCTGCAGCTACTGCGGCACGCGGCAGCATGATAGACATCATGGTCAGCATCAAAAATGACATTACAATCATCATTGCATAGGTAATAAATGCGGTCATTGCTCCGACCTGCATGGTTCCTGCATCGATCTTATGTGCTCCAACCCATACGATCACGACGGTAAGTACGTTCATGATCATCATCATACCTGGCATCATAAATGTCATAACACGGTTGGTAAAAAGATTGGTCTTGGTCAGATCACGGTTTGCCTCATCGAAACGTTCTTCCTCTTTTTGTTCCCGTCCAAATGCACGGATCACGGAAAGTCCGGTTAAGATCTCTCTTGAAACCAGATTGACACGGTCAACCATTTTCTGCATCAGCTTGAATTTCGGCATGGAAACGGACACCAGAAGCATCACATATCCTAAAATGACTAACACTGCAAGAATGATGACCCATCCCATTCCTGCTCCTGTCTGTATGACTTTGATGACACCGCCGATACCAAGGATCGGTGCGTATGCAACCATACGGAGCAGCAAAACAGAAACCATCTGTATCTGCTGGATATCATTTGTACTTCTTGTGATCAGGGATGCTGTTGAGAAATGATCCATCTCTGCATTTGAAAAGCCCACAACCTTTTTGAAAATATTGCCACGCAGGTCTCTTCCGATCCCGGCTGCAACTCTGGAAGCAAAAAATCCTACCAGAATGGTCGCAACCCCCATGATCAGTGCCATTCCGATCATCTTAAGTCCTGCAAAGAGCAGGTACGACTGCTGAAGGTCATCTACAGAAACGCCGGCTTCCTTATCTCTTGCCACCGCATATGCAACCCCCATGGATTTTACGGTAGAAGATCCCATGGTGTCTAACATGGCATCTGCACTTTCCCGCATTGCCATGATCTGATCTTCGCCCATTCCCTGAAGCATCTGTGCCACCGTAACATTTTCTAATGCGGAGGTATCTACACCCATCTGTTCTGCTGCCGACTCTTTTAAGGTACTCTCATCCATGGATGACAACTGATAATTCAGTAAGATCGGTAATAATAATGTTTCGTCTAATTCATCCAGTTTCTTTTCATCTGTTACAACGCACTCATAACGTCCGTCTTTTTCTTCGTAACTGTTTTCCCAGAGTTCTTTTTCATCCTCTGTCATAAAAAATTCTGCCATCTGAAACTGTTCTGTCGTAATCGCCTCCGGCAGGATATGCTCTACGCCGTTATTGATGATCCCGACATCGATGATATCCGATGTATATGCCGGCAGGGACAGATCACACCACGCCTGCACGACCAGAAGGACCAGTACGATCAGTACTGTTTTCCAGTATGGCACCATATTTTTAAAAATCTTACTCATGTTTCCTCTCATTCTGCCGTATCTGCGGCTTCTGTTTTAGTCTCGTTTTCTTCCTGTTTCGTCCGGATCTCAATCTCCTGTCTGGTCAGCTGATAGATACGGTCCAGATAAGCAGCCAGCTGCTCGATGTCCTTTTTTTCCATCTTTGAAAACACAGCTTCAAACACTTCGTTTACTTTCTTTTTATTTTCTGCTACCGCCTGCCTGCCTTTATCCGTCATCTCCACATAGGTGTTTCTCCGGTCTTCCTTGTCTATCGTCCGCTCGATCAGTCCCTTTTCTTCCAGTTTTTTTAAGGTTCTTGAGATTGCGGACTGCTTCGCGTGCATACGTTCCGCAAGTTTTGATGTATTGATCTTTTTTTGCTCTTCTTCCTCCTTGTAAAAATGTGCGATCGTCATCAGTGTCATACAATCCATTTTGGTCATATCGGGAAACAGATCGCCGAGTTTCAGTTTATGAAACTGGGTCATTGCCATAAAAAATTTCCGATATGTCTCGTCCATTTTCATCACCTCGTTAATATTTAACATTGTTATGTTTTTTCTTCGTAAAAAAATAACATGAGAAAACCGCTCTGTCAATGCCATTTTCCCATGTTTATATTTATTTTATTTTTTGTTTATTCTTTTTTCGGATTACTTTTATGAATCAGTTCTAACATCTCTGCCAGATCTTTTCTCTCAAACTGTCCCGGTGCACTTGCCTTTTTTCCTGCCCCAAAGGTTACACACGAACCGAACGTCTCCCCACAGAGTCTGCTGATACTGCCAAGACCGCCCATCGACATTGTAATAAGAGGGCTTTCTTTATTGTCATGATGAAACTCTGCCGTAGCGGTCAGAAGGTTTAGCACATCCATCTCGTTCTGCGGCATAACTGCGAGCTTGACTACATCTGCGCCTCCCATGCTCATCTGCACCAGAAGCATTTTCATCACATCCAGTGATGGTGTCTCGTCAAAATCGTGATGGGAAGCAACGACTTTAATGCCCTGTTTCTGCAGGTGTCTGATCTTTGCCGCCGGTTTTTCTTCCTCAAAATATTCCATGTCCACCAGATCAACACAGCCGGATTCTGCCGCAAGATCATGCAGGTCATCTAACAGTTCCGCATCTACGCTTGCCTCTCCTCCCTGCCGTTTTGTACGGAAGGTATAGAGGAACAATTTCTCTTTTAACACCGGTGCCACTGCTTCTAAAACTTCTCTTACCGCATTGCAGTCCGCAAACGAATCATAGGCATCCACGCGCCATTCGATCATGTCGACCTCGCTCTGGCTGAGTGCCACCACTTCTCTTATGATATCTTCCTTTTTCGTTTCCATTACCGGAACACATAACAGAGGTTTTCCCTCTCCAAATACTCTCTTTTTTATCGTCAACTGCCCCATACTTTCCTCATTTCTGTGTTTTGCACACATTTTCCTCCCTGCGGAGTTTTTTTCATTATAAAGCAATTACTTTCATTATGCAAATATTTGACAACTTTTCCAATATCCATTAAGATACTTGCAGACAATATTATGAAAACGCTTTTGCGTAGAAATGAGGACAAGCATGAGTTTTACATTTTTAAATCAACTGCCTTCTCCGGAAGAAATCAAACGTGACTTTCCTTTTCCAGAGAAGCTGCAGGCATTAAAAAAAGAACGTGACCGTATGATCTCTGACGTTATCACCGGAAAGGATGACCGTTTTCTTGTTATCATCGGTCCATGTTCCGCAGATAACGAAGATTCTGTATGCGACTATGTCAGCCGCCTGACCCCGATCCAGGAAAAAGTTGCTGATAAACTGATCCTGATCCCACGAGTCTATACAAACAAACCACGTACCACCGGAGAGGGCTATAAGGGGATCGCTTCCCAGCCGGATCCGGAAAAAGCACCGGATATGGTAGAAGGACTGATCGCCATGCGTAAAATGCACATCCGTGCCGTGGCAGAAAGCGGTTTAACCTGTGCCGATGAAATGCTTTACCCGGAAAACTGGGGCTATGTGGAAGACCTGCTCTCCTACGTTGCGATCGGAGCTCGCTCCGTAGAGGATCAGCAGCATCGTCTGACCGTCAGTGGTTTTGATGTTGCATCCGGCATGAAAAATCCGACCAGTGGAGATTTCTCCGTTATGTTAAATTCCGTTTATGCCGCACAGCATCCACATCATTTCGTTTACCGTGGTTACGAAGTAGAGACCAGCGGCAACCCGCTCACTCACGTGGTATTGCGTGGTGCCGTCAGCAAACATGGAAATACAACCCAGAATTACCACTACGAAGACCTGATCCGTCTCTGTGAAATGTATGCAAAAATGGATCTGATCAACCCGGCTGCCGTTGTGGATGTAAACCACTCCAACTCCGGTAAGAAATTCAAAGAGCAGATTCGTATCGTAAAAGAAGTCATGCACAACCGTCAGGTTTCTTCTGACATTCACCGCATGGTGAAAGGTGTGATGATCGAAAGCTACATCGAAGAAGGTTCCCAGAAGATTGGTGACCATATCTATGGAAAATCCATCACAGACCCGTGTCTTGGATGGGAAGACTCCAAAGCACTGATCGAAAGCATTGCAGAAATGTGTTAAAAAAAAGAATGTACGCCTCGCGTACATTCTTTTTGGGTAATCAAAGTTTAGTGGGGTCTCTCTTTAGTAGGGTCTGTTAGTAGGGACATTTAGTGGGGACACTCCGTAGGGTCTCCATAAATATTAAGACAGGGCAGGAA
>JBNMKU010000039.1:0-20110 GCA_050874505.1 Roseburia sp.
ATCCATTTTTCTTTCTCCTCTCGATATTTGTTATATGAAGAACACTGCTTTTGCGTTCCTATATTTCTGCAGAAGAACGCCGCTTTTGCGTTCTTCTAATATAAGGTTAGAACATCTTAGGCATTGCAGCCCTTGCTGCAATGTCTATTTAGATGTTCTCCTTATGATTTAGCCCTTAACCGCTCCGCCTGTTACTCCTTCTACATAGAACTTCTGCATCAGTACGAACAGAATTGAGATCGGGATGGCGATCATAACACCGCCGGCACAGAAGATTGCGAAGTAATCTCCGATCAGAGTCTTCTGTAACAGGTTGTAAAGTCCGATGGCAACAGTCCAGTCAGATGAGTCTTTTGACTTGATCATGATACGTGCCATAACAAAATCCATCCACGGACTTAAAAATGCATTGATGATCGTATAAACAATCATCGGTTTTGACAGTGGAATGATGATCCTGGCAAAAATGGTTGCCTCGGATGCGCCTTCCAGACGTGCAGCCTCACGCAGTGAAACAGGAATCGTATCAAAAAATCCTTTTAACACTAAAAATCCCAAACCGGAACCTGCGGAATAAACGATAACCAAACCAGCCATTGAGTCGGTCAGTCCGATCATCTTTAATACAAAGTAAACTGCTATCATGGACAAAACACCCGGGAACATTCCCAAAATGATAGAGAAGCTCATCAGCGGTTTTCTTGCTTTAAATCTCATACAACTGAATGCATAAGAAACCATCAATACGAAGCAGGAGGAAACCAGGCAGCTAAATACTGCTACAATAAAGGTATTTTTAAACCATGCCGGAAAGTTTGCTGCGGTATCCGGCTGTAAGAATAACTGCTTATAGTTGGCAATTGTCCAGTGTTCCGGGAAAAAGTGCTGATTGCTGACACCCTTTGTTACAGAAAGTGATGTTACAACCAGCCACACGATCGGGATCAGCCAGATGATTGCAAGCAATGCAAGTAATAAATGTCTTGCCACTATCTTCCATGTCTTTTCTTTCATTATTGATACACCTCCTCTTTATCTCCGCTGATCATTCTCGAATAGCTAAGCAGTGTAAGAAGTGCACAGATAGCAAAGGAAATAATACCGATTACAGATGCCATCTTATAGTTCGAGTTATCATTGGTCAAGGTAAACAGCCAGGTAATTAACAGGTCTGTCTCTTTTGCGTTGGAGTTTGCAAACGCCATATTGGAGGTTGCCGTTGTACTCGTAAGCAGGTAAATAACGTTGAAGTTATTGATATTTGCAATAATGCTCTGGATCAGGGAAGGTCCGCAGATGAACAGGACATATGGCATTGTGATCTTCCAGAAGATCTGCCACTTGTTTGCACCATCAATTCTTGCACTCTCCAACTGGTCTGTTGGAATGTTCATCAGAATACCGGTTGCAGAAAGCATCTGATACGGTACACCGACCCAGATATTGATCATAATGATCATGAAATGTGACCATCCCGGTTTGGAAAGGAACGGGATAAAGTTTCCGGATACCAGTCCAATATCATTTAAGAAACCGGTCAGTCCGATCTTAGAACAAAGTGTATTGACGATACCGTAATCGCTGAACATTTTGCTGACAAGCAGTAAGGTTACAAACTGTGGGATAGCGATCGTTACAACGAAAAGTGATCTCCAGAGTTTTTTACAATATGTATGTTCATGATTGATCAGTTTTGCAAGAAGGATACCACCAATGAATGTGGTAAAGGTTGCAAGTACTGCCCAGATCAGTGTCCATGCCAAAATTCTCACAAAAGCATAAGAGAAAGTAACTGTTGTACCACCGGAGAACATGCTCTTAAAGTTAGATAAACCAACCCAGGTAAACAGGTAGTTTGGCGGCATATGATTGATATCATAGTTCGTAAATGCCACACAGGACATAAAGATGATCGGTATGACATTCATCATGATAACACCGATACTCGGCAGAGTAAGCAATGTAATATAGAATTTTCCATTGAAAAGAGATTTGACATCCTCACGGAAAGTATTGATGTGCTCTCCCTCTTCTTTCATAAGCTGAAGGCGGTATACCGCTTTCATATTGCTTATATATAAAAATATGAATGCTACGATTACCAGGATCCCGACAATTCCGTACAGAAGGATCAACAGCGAGTTATCGTAATCGTTAACAGTATTTTTCAAGGTCAAAGGATCAAAAACTGACTCATACTGTGTCGTACCAAGTGTATTTAAATCCTTAATGTAATTTATGGAGAACATTCCGGTAAACAGGATCACAATAGCTTCCAGTGCTGTCATAAGTATTCCTTTTACTACCTGTTTCCGTCCCCAGTATCCGGCACCCATAACAATCAAAGAAAGTTTGCACCAGATATCGCCCTTTGCCACGGCTGTACCGAAATCAGCAAAGTATTTTTTGATTGCGTTTAAAAATGTTTTCATAAGATTCACTCCCATATGCGTGAATAATTATTTTCGCTGGAACATAATTTTGTCTTTTTACACTTTCCGCATGCCCTGCGATCATGCAGGACATGCGGAATATGGTACTGTTATTTTCTGCTTATTCAGCGATTGGCTGTGTGATACCTGTTACAGCATCATCAAGAATTTTCTGAAGGTCAGACGCACCATCCACTAAGTTCTGTCCAAGTGCTTTCGCCGGATCCCAGTAGTTCTGTCCAACGATCTGCTGATCTGCATATGCGGACTGAGCTGCAAGTGCTGCAAGTGCCGGAGAAGAGATCTGCTCTGCTGCTGCTGTGTTAGCAGGACCTTCCTGAGTAGCATTTCCAATTGCCAGCTGGCTCTCTTCGTTTGTTAAATACTCAGCAAGAAGCATAGACCATCCTACATTTTCTGCATGAGAGTTTACACCAACAAATTTGTAACCTGCATAAGATTTCATCTGTGTAGCTGTTCCATTTACATCAAATGTTGGAAGTTTTGTTGCCGCATATCCATCGCCATATTTCTCTTCGAAAGAACTTGCGTTCCATGTACCGGAAACATATGCACTAAGTGTACCATCATTTAACATCGTGATTGCATCCTGATCTGCCACATTGACAAATGCTTTGGAAGAAGCGATATTCTCAACGCTTTCTGCTACTGCAAGACCTGTTGCTGAGTTCCAGTCACAGTTGTTTGTATTGTCTTCGTTCATACTTAACTCACAGCCTGCACCGGAGAAGAAACCATACAAATACCAGCCATCTGCAATGTTCATACCAACGTTTGTTCCAGCTTCTTCAGCTTTTGCAACTAAAGACTCCCAGGAAGCTACATCTTCTTCTGAGAAGATAGATGAGTCGTAATATAAGAAGTATCCGTTAGAGGCAGTCAGTGGGTAAGCGTAAAGTTTACCATCTTTGGACGCTGCTGCAACAGTTGCTTCAGAGTTTGTTGCTTTCGGATCATAGGTATAAGTAGCTGCTACTTCCTGAAGTGCTCCAGCGTTTATCAGGTCATTTACCTGATCATCTGCAAATACGAATACATCTGCTGCTGCATCAATATCTTCAAGGACCTTATCTTTTGCATCTGCTTCAGATACTGCTCCGATCGTGATGTTGAAATCTACATCAGAGTACTCATTCTGGAATTTGTCTGTCAGCTCTTTCATTACAGTCTGATAAGACTCTAACTCGGAACACCAGAGATCGATATTTACAGTTCCATCTGTTGCTGCGATCAAATTTGCAACTGCATCTGCGGAAGCTGTATCACCTGCTGCTTCTGTAGAAACTTCTGCTGCAGTGGTATCTGCCTCTGCCGTTGTACCGGCATCTGTTGTTGTGCTGTCAGAAGCACTTGTGTTTGCTGCGTTGTTTCCGCCGCATCCTGCAAGCATTGATGCTACCATGCTTGCGCAAATTAATGTACTGATCACTTTTTTCTTCATTTGAAAAATCCTCCCTTTTCTAAAAAGTGCTGTTTTTCCAAGAACTTTTCCCGATTTTTGTTTTTCTTTTTTGCGCATCGCGCAATCGGTTGTTCTATGGGTTAAAGTATATTCCATTCCTGGTTTTGTGTCAATGTCCACATTTTATAATAAAAACAATCATTTTTTAGCAAATCTGCACAAATATTTTCTTGAGAATAAATATCATTTTTCTCATTTTCGACCCTAATGCAACCGATAAACCTTGAAATTCCGCGCATTTTCGCAATTTCCTACTTGGTTGACTCCTTTAAAACGACCTCATACGGAAGGAGTGTCCGCTCCTTTACCTCACGACCCTCGATCACGTCCAACACGGTCTTGCATGCCACCATTCCAAGCTCTTTTGCATCAAATTTCAATGATGTAATGGATGGTATATTGTTTTCCAGTACGCTGCTGTTGTAAAAAGATGCCACTCTCACATCCTGTGGGATACGGATCTGTTTTTCACGCAGATTTTTTAACACCCTGCTGCAGATTGCATCATCCATACATAAAATACATTCTGCCTGCTGCTCCAATGCCTGATTCACAGCTTTATCTACCAATACATGATTGTCCTGATTTAAAAAGAGCAGTTTTTCATCAACAGGTACATCCATTTTGGCATATGCTTCTTTGAATCCGCGCAGACGGCTCTGGGTAACAACATGATTTTCATCCCCGCCGATCAGTGCAACGCGTTTCATCTGTTTCATCAATATGATCGAAGTCAGTTCCTTGCAGGCTCCCTTGTGATTGTGGTCGATCTGGATCACACCCGGATATGCCGCACTTCCGATCGTAACAAACGGCACTTTCTTCTGCTGCAAAAATTCCACCTGTTTATCTTCCACAAAAGTACGCATCAAAATAACTCCGTCCACCTTATGGTTTGCTATGATACGCTCCAAAGATGAGATATCGCTGTTTTTACAGATAGAAAGCAAAATATCATATTCCATGATCCCTGCGATCTCCTGTATTCCAAACAGGCACTCCTGAAAGAATGTCAGATCTACCACATCATACTCTCCCGGCATGACCACGCACAGATTATAAGTTTTGGACTGTGCCAGCCCTTTTGCGATGACATTCGGTTTATAGTCGTGTTCCTCAATATAAGCGAGCACTCTTTCTTTTGTCTCTTTTCCAATTCTTCCTTTTCCGGAAATCGCCCGCGACACGGTCGTCTTCGAAACGCCAAGTGCCTCTGCTACATCTGCGATTGTAATATTTTTTCCCTTTTCCATTGCTCTTTACTTCCCCATTCCTTTTTGCGTGAATATCAGAACAGATTTCACGGTTTCTTTTTGTTGCACAACTTGCGCAACTATATTCTATATATTACCTCTTTTTTTCAAAAAAGCAATCTTTTTTAGGAAAATAGTCACTTTTCAGCCATTTACCATTCGTCGTTTTCAACAAACAGTTCATTTATATTTACAGCAAAACAAAGCAATGTTATAATAATCGAAAGCAACCGGTTGCTCATGCAGCCATACAGATACCTGTTTTATGAAATGGAGAACACTATGCAGACTGAAAAATTATATTTTGGTGCGGCTTATTATTCGGAATATCTGCCCTATGACCGGGTGGAGAAAGATATGGAGATGATGGAACGCGCCGGGATGAATGTCATCCGTATCGCAGAATCCACCTGGAGCACTTTAGAGCCACAGGAAGGCATATTCGATTTTACACATATTGATCATATGTTACAGGCGGCAGCCGCACATCATATTTCCGTGATCGTCGGCACACCGACCTATGCCATCCCGACCTGGCTGGTAAAAAAATATCCTGACATCCTCGCAATCACCGCAAATGGTCCTGGAATCTATGGTGCCAGACAAAATATGGACATTACACATCCAGGCTATTTAGAGCACTGTGAACGCATCATCCGTATTTTGATGGACCATGTCAGAAATGTACCGAACGTCATCGGTTATCAGCTCGACAATGAAACAAAAAGCTACGGCACTGCCGGACCGCGTGTCCAGCAGATGTTTGTGTCCTATTTAAAAGAACAGTTTCCGGACATCAAAGAATTCAATCATGAGTTTGGTCTGGACTACTGGAGCAACCGGGTCAGCAAATGGGAAGATTTCCCGGATGTCAGAGGTACGATCAATCAGAGTCTTGCCGCAGAATTTCAGAAATTCCAGCGCAAACTGGTTACGGATTTCCTAAGCTGGCAGGCGAATATCGTTAAAGAATACAAACATCCTGATCAGTTTATCACACAGAACTTTGATTACGCATGGACGGATCATTCCATCGGTTATCAGCCGGAGGTTGACCAGTACGATGCCGCACGCTGTATGACCGTTGCCGGATGTGATATCTATCATCCTTCCCGCGACAAACTGACCGGCGCCGAGATCACGGTCTGTGGCAACATTTCGCGCAGTCTGAAAAAAGACAATTATCTGGTCTTAGAAACCGAGGCGCAGGGCAATATCGACTGGCTTCCTTATCCTGGCCAGTTACGTTTACAGGCGTACAGCCACATTGCAAACGGCTCCAACAGCGTGATGTACTGGCACTGGCACTCCATCCACAATGCCATCGAAAGCTACTGGAAAGGTGTTCTTTCCCACGATTTTTCTGAAAACGAAACCTACCGGGAAGCATGTGTTATCGGAAATGAGTGGAAACGGATCGGTTCCCATTTAAAAAACATCCAAAAAAACAATCACGTTGCCGTTCTTTTAGATAATGCATCCTTGACCGGACTTTCGCATTTCCCGCTTGCAACCACAGCCGAACATAGCTACAACCTCGTAATGCGCAGTCTGTGCGATGCCCTTTACCGTTTGAATATCGAATTTGATATGGTTTCCTCCCGTGAACGTGACTTCTCTTCCTATGAATGTCTGATCGTTCCGGCTCTCTACAGTGCACCTGAGGATCTGCTCCATGCACTCGAGTCCTATGTGAAAGATGGCGGACATCTCATCACAACCTACCGCAGTGCATTTTCAGATGAGCATTTAAAGATTTATTCCGATGTCCAGCCTCACATTTTAAAGGACTGCCTCGGCATCCATTACGACCAGTATACCTACCCGAGAAATACTTCCGTCAAATTGCAGGCTGACCCTTCGGTTACCTCGGATGCCAAAGAATGGATGGATCTTCTCTTCTGTGACACAGCAAAAACTATCGCTTCCTATGCACACCCGGTATATGGAGCCTATGCCGCTGTAACCCAAAACACATTTGGAAAGGGAAGCACCCTTTATTTTGGCACCATGTTGGACGATAAGATGACCGAACAGATCCTGCGCAACTATTTGCAGGAGATCCGTCTTTCCGATGCCGATTTCTCAAAAGATGCCCCACATTTTCCGATCATTAAGAAACAGGGTGAAAACGACGAGGGACACCACCTCTTCTATTACTTTAATTATTCCATGGAAGAACAAAAATTCCCTTACCCGCACGAAGCAGGAAGGGAACTTCTCTCCGATACCGAAATCTCCACTGGCAGTGTTCTCACACTCGCGCCATGGGATGTTGCGATCATCGAAACCTATTAATTTCATCTGAAACTCAGCAGCCTGCTGCTGAGTTTTAAAAGCCTACTGAACTTCTCCGGCAGACTCCTGAGTTTCAGGGGTCTGTTGTTCTTCCGGGGTATCTGCCCCGTCTGCAGGATGCTGATTTTCAGCATCCTGCTGTTGATCCTGTGTCGTATCAACCGTCTCCTGCGTTTCCTGAGCCTGCTGGTCTACAGGCTGCTGAGTTTCAGCAGCCGGATCAGCAGCCGGTGTTTCTCCTTTTAACGCTGCAAGGGATGCCTCCGCTGCAACTAAAACATCATAGTTTGTGACATATGCTTTTGCCTGCTCGGAAAGCGCGTCATAGAGATTTCTTGCAGATGTGATGGCTGTTTCGCTGTCTAATGTGACAACACCGATCGCATCGATCTGCGCCACAACGGTAGCAGCATCTGTCTTCTGTACCGCTACACTCTCCGTACCCGGAAGCGTATAGACCATAACGGCATAGCCTTTATCGATGGTATTGTATATCTTCTCTGCCACGGATAACGGCAGGTTGATACATCCGTGTGATCCATTGGTCTTATAGATACTTCCACCAAACGTCCGTCTCCAGGTTGCATCGTGCATTCCGACGTCCCCTGCAAATGGCATCCAGTATTTTACCGGAGTCTCATAATCCTGTCCACGCAATACAGCATCCGTGGTCTTATAAGTCAGACCATACGCTCCGGTCGGCGTATCATGTCCCTTGGAAACGTTTCCTGATACGAAATCACTCTCCACAACCAGTGCTCCATCTTTATAAACGAACAAATGCTGTGCGGTCAGGTTGATCTCCACATAGGAATTGCCGTAATCCGTCTCACCGTGGCTGTTTGCAGTCTGTGCATAGACTGGTTCCCGGTTTATGGTTCCTCCGGTGTTTAAATCCTCTATGATCTGCTCGGTTTCTGCCTCTCTGTCGATCCTCCATCCATAAAATCCGGTAGAGATCGTTACGGTAGGTCCGTAAGATGTCTTAAATTCTTTCGGCTGATAGGCAGTATTGTATTTCTTTCCAAGCTCTTTCACATACTCTTCCACAGCCTCTTTATCGATCGTGACTGCTCCGTTTTCTGCCGTAAGCCAGTTATGTATAGTCTCTCCGTCCAGCACCTCTGATTTTTCTCCAAAATCATAGTCTATCGTTGTTGTGACATACTGGTTCATCTGCTCGATCTCTGATAACAGGTTCGCATCATCATCCAGTACTGCAGGATCTTTGTAACATCCCGCATCCTCTAACACCAGTGTTTCTGCCAGTACTGTGACTGCATCCTCCACCGCCTCTTTTAAAACATCCTCTTTTATGGTCGTTCCGTAATCTGCCGGAACAAGCTGATAGCCATCCTCTTTGCTGTACTCCGATACATGCGCATCTTCCGGCTCTCTCTGGTTTTCCGGTTTTACGCAGGAAAGAGATGCCAGCGTCTCCTCCAGTTTTGTCTCATCATAGCTGACTACACGATCCAGTTTCAGATCCTGTTTTTTGATCCAGGTACCGATCCAGCCGAAACCACCCTGTTCCTCCAAGAGCTGTTCGATCTCTCCGTTAAAGACCGGTTTTAACTCCAGACTCGTTCCAGCGATCTCCTCCGTGGCATCCTCCCGCTCCACCAGTTGCAGAGAGTAGCTTTTGATCTCCTGCCCGATCAGTTTTTCTACTTTTTCCACGGAATATCCACCAACTGAGATCCCGTCGATCTTGGTTCCAAAATTAAAATGCGTTTGAAAAAAAACGGCAAATGCTACATAAGCTGCCACCAGTATGGTCAGCACGATCACAATCAGATATGCAATTTGTCTATTTTTTCTGTTCATGGTAATCCTCATTTCTCTTTGTTTTCATTTCAGACTCTTCTACATTATAGTTCCAATTCCCCACTTGTCAACAAATTACGGAATTTGTAACATTTCCGTTGTTTTTATAACATATTTTATTAAAAATTACAGAATGTCCTGTTTCTATCTGTATGCGTTATGCCTTACTCATTATTCCATGTTTTTCCAGTTCCACGATCATTTTGCACAAAAAAGGCTCAGAGGCTTTAAGGTTTTCTTAAATTTTAAATAATCTTTCTTAAAAAAAATAGAAGGTAATTGTTTCTATAAAATGTCTGTGCTATAATCCCTTTCAGTAAGAATTTATGAAGGGGTGAAACTCGTGAAAACCAAAGCCAAAGTTGCGCTTGGCGCATTTATCGAGAAAAACAAACATGGACTCCTGTTACTGTATTTTCTGATCTATCTGCCATGGTTTGGGCATCTGGAAAAGACGGTAACCACACATTTCCATGTCATACATGTTGCATTAGACGATTATATCCCGTTCTGTGAATACTTTATCATTCCATATTTCTTATGGTTTGGTTACATAGCATGGGGGCTGGGATATTTCTTCTTAAAGAACAAGGACGAATATTTCCGGTTATGTACCGTACTTTTTACCGGAATGACCATTTTTCTGGTCATTTCCACGGTTTATCCAAACGGACATTACCTGCGCCCTACCACATTTGCCCACAACAACATTTTTGTTCATCTGGTCAAATGGCTGTACGCAACCGATACTGCAACGAACCTGTTCCCGAGTATCCACGTTTACAACTCGATCGCAGTCAACATGGCAGTATGGCATTGTGACAACTTCAAAAACAAAAAGGCGATCCGTTATGGTTCTGCCATTCTGATGGTCAGCATCATCTTATCCACCATGTTTCTAAAACAACATTCTGTTTTCGACGTTGTAACCGGTATCTTACTTGCCGTCTTTATGTACACACTTGTTTATGCAGGCAACCCGGTATTTACTTTCTCAAATGCAAACAAATATGAACGCAAATTGCACCGTGTCTGATCCACGGTGCAATTTTTTGTGACAACAGGTCTGCCGTAAAACGTGCAGTCTGTTGTTCTTTTTATTTATTTCAGTTCTTCGATTTCCTGTAACCAGATCGTTCCACACGCATCGGACGGCATTCTTAAGTCTCCACGCGGAGAAACCGCTACACTTCCGACCTTCGGTCCATCCGGCAGGCAGGAACGCTTAAACTGCTGTGCAAAGAAACGCCGATAAAATGTTTTGAGCCATTTTAAGATGACTGCATCCTCATACGTTCCCCCAAATGCCAGTTTTGCAAGGCGGTACACTTTTGCCGGAGCCTCCCCCTGTCTTAACATATGATACAGGAAAAAGTCGTGCAGTTCGTACGGACCTACCAGATCTTCTGTCTTCTGCGAGATCTTTCCCTCTTCCGGAGGCAATAATTCCGGAGATACCGGGGTATCTAACACATCAAGCAGTACCTGCTCTAACGTCCGGTTTCCACAGGTATCCGCATAGTAACGTACCAGATGACGTACCAGTGTTTTCGGCACGGAAGCATTCACGGCATACATCGACATATGATCTCCGTTATAGGTTGCCCATCCCAGTGCAAGCTCGGACAGATCTCCGGTTCCGATCACCATTCCGCCTGATTTATTGGCAATGTCCATCAAGATCTGGGTACGCTCCCTCGCCTGTCCGTTTTCATAGGTGACATCATGTACCGAAGGGTCCTGTCCGATATCCCGGAAATGGATATTGACCGCATCCCTGATATCCACCTCGATAAAATCTGCCCCCAGGTTCCGGATCAGTTTTACCGCATTGTCATAAGTCCGGTCTGTCGTACCAAATCCCGGCATGGTCACTGCCTTGATCTGTCCATGATCCATTCCGAGCAGATCAAATGCTCGCACGGTAACAAGGAGTGCCAGGGTGGAGTCCAGTCCACCGGAAATTCCAATGACCGCTGCCCTGCAATGGGTGTGTTCCAGTCTTTTTTTCAGTCCATGTGCCTGAATGGCAAGGATCTCCTCGCATCTGGCGTTACGATCGGATGCACCGGATGGCACAAACGGCATCGGGTCTACCGGTCTGGTCAGTTCTATCTGCTCTTTTTGAACCGAAAACGGTACTTTTTTATATTCACCCTCTTCTAATTCGAATGTCGTCATCCGGCGGCGTTCTGCGATCAGTCTTGTGACATCGATCTCACTTACAATACTCTCTCCCGAAAACGGTACTGCCTCTTTTAACACGGCTCCGTTTTCCGCGATCAGGTTATGTCCGCTGTATACCACATCCTGGGTCGACTCGCCCTCTCCTGCACTGGCATAGATATAGCCACAGAGCAGTCTCGCGGACTGTGTCTTTACCAGCTCCCTGCGGTACGCTGATTTTCCGGTCAGCTCGTTCGATGCTGACAGATTGACGATCACACTCGCACCGTTTCTGGCATGCCGTATGCTTGGCGGCTGCACAGTCCACAGATCCTCGCAGAGTTCCACACCGATCTTAAGATCCGGCATGCTCTCGCAGATAAATAACAGGTTGCTGCCAAACAAAACCTCTGTCTCTTCATTTAAACGTACCAGTTCTGCCTTTTCTTTTCCTCTGGTAAAATGACGTGCCTCATAAAATTCATTGTAATTCGGCAGATATATTTTCGGTACCAGTCCGAGGATCTTTCCTTTGTTTATAGCTGCTGCCACATTATAAAGTTTTCCATCCCATGCGAAAGGAAGTCCGACAAACACAATGGCATCCACTGTCTCACAGAATGCTGCGATCCGAAGCAGTTCCTCCTTTGCCGCGCGAAGCAGTTTTTCCTGTAAAAACAGATCACTGCAGGTATAACCGGTAATACAAAGCTCCGGCAGCACGATGACCTTTGCTCCCTGCTCTGCTGCTTTTTTTATCTCTGTGCAGATGACCTCTCCATTGTATTTTGTATCTGCGACTCTGATCTTCGGTGTGACTGCCGCTACTTTTATAAATCCCTGTTCCATCTCTCTCCTCGTTTCCTATCAGTGCTTTCCATCCCGCATCTCTTTGAGCTCGTCAATGGTAAATTCGTATGCCTTGTTGCAGAACTGGCATTTTACTTCGATGGACTCTCCATCGCCAATGATATCATTCAGATCTTTTTTGCTCAGTGTCGCGATGGCTCTTGATACACGTTCTTTGGAACAGTCGCAGACAAATGCTGTCGGGAACTTATCGGTGATCTCTACACCAAATTCGCCTAAGATCTCCTCTAAGATCATTTCCGGTGTCATGCCCTGTTCCATCATCTCGGTTACGGAAGCGATCTCTGTGATCTTTTTCTCCAGCCGCTCCACAACCTCATCACTGGTAAACGGCATCAGCTGAATGATAAATCCACCTGCCTGGCGCACGGAAAGGTCGGTATCCACAAGCACGCCAAGTCCAACTGCAGATGGTACCTGCTCTGAAGTTGCAAAATAATAAGTCAGATCTTCTGCGATCTCGCCGGTCTGCAAAGCGATCTGTCCCACATATGGCTCTTTTAATCCCATATCCTTGATGACACTCATCACGCCAAGTCCGAGTGCTCCGCCAACATCTAATTTTCCTTTGTCATTTAACGGAAGCTCCACATTTGGAACCATGGCAAATCCCTTTACTTCGCCTTTGGTATTGGCAGTTACGGTCAGTCCCTTTACCGGTCCGCTGCACTGGATCTGCACGGTAAGAAGGTCTTTTTCCCCTTTCATCATGCTTCCCATCATTGCTGCTCCGGAAAGAAGTCTTCCCAGTGCCGCTGTGATCACCGGACTTGTACCGTGGTCACGTCTTGCTTCCTCTACCATCTCTTTGGATGTGATGGCAAATGCCCTGATCTGGCTGTCTGCCGCTGTTGCTCTTACAATATAATCACTCATTGTTTTCCTCCATTTTTCGTCTTGCTATGATATAAATACGCTCGCTGTCTTCTTTTACCGGTTCTCTTGTAAAAGCATCGTAGCATGCAAGCAGTTCCATTCCTGCCTCTTTTACAAGTTTCACTACCATTTCCACCTCATAGGCACGCTGATAATGGGTCTCTTCATAGCGACGGTATAGATCATCCTGCTCACGGATAAAAAGTGTCAGGTCGTATTCATTGATCCCGGTCTCTTCGTCAAAATAGTTGTCCCAGATAAAACTGCTCTCTTCGCGCACTTCACTGATCGTATTTTCCCCAAGCAGCTCTCTGTACTTATATAAAGTGTTCAGATCAAAGAGAAAAATTCCTCCGGGGTCCAGATACTCATTTACGCGACGGAACACTTGCAGTAATTCTTTCTCCTGCAGGATATAATTCATAGAATCGCAGATGCTCACCACGGCTCCTACACTTCCAAACAGCTCGAGTTCCCGCATATCCTGATGCAGATAAAAGATCGGCTCTTCCTGCTCCATCTCTGCTTCCCGCGCGATCTCTAACATTTCTTCGGAGTAATCCACACCGATCATGTCATAGCCGGATGTTTTCAACAACCGCGTCAGCTTTCCTGTTCCGCAGCCAAGGTCTAACACCACACCATCCTCTATCCCATATTCTTTTAACAGACCAACAATATATGTGCACCATTCTTCATAAGGAACATTGTCCATAAACAGGTCGTACACCTGTGCAAAACTGCTGTATGCTTCTTCCACGCTCTCTCCTATCCTCTTTTTGTCTTATTTTCTGTATTGAAATCATACTATCAATTTTCCGGCAGAAAATCAAGACACGCCGCCGCTCTGTCTTGATTCTTTTCCTGCGAACCTTTATACTGATACTGTATTGACTTTATAGAAAGATCAGGTTATTTTTATGCCCGACAATTACGAACATTATATTACCAAAAATATCAAAGAATTTTATAAACGGAGACTCTTTGCCCCCATCGTATATCTGCTACTGCTGCTGATCCTGTGGCAGGTATTTTCGCTTTCCACGCTGATCTCCCCGGATCCCCTTCCGGCTGACCAGTCGCTTGAAACTGCATACCGCAATCATTTAGAATATGTGTCGGCAACGCTGACCGACTTAAAATTTACCGGTTATACCCAGACCGTTTTAGGGCAGACGACCGGTTACTATTATTACACCACACGCGCGGATGACGAATGTGTGCTCGTCCTGCTCTCTCCCAAAACAAGTGAGGAGGGTCTTCCCTCGATCGATCAGGTCAGCATCCATGCCGCCATTTTAAACGGTGGAGACAGTTATGAGTCTCTCCTTACCAGTCTCGTCTCTGATCTGAACTGGACAGAAAACGGCATCCACAATAAGATCTCGCTTTACTATATCAGTGAGCCGGGCTTTCATCAGCTTCGCAACCTCATCTTATTTGCCGCGATTTTTGTAACCGGAGGGTATGCGCTTCTCTGCCTGATCCTCTCGGTCTTATATCTGTTTTTCCCGGTGCTCTCCCCTGCCTGTCAGGATCTGGCACTGTTTGGAAATCCCAAAAAACTGTTAGAACAGGCAGAAGAAGAACTTGCCACACTACCGCAGCTTGCAACAGAGGACATGTTCATCACCGAGCACTTTTTTATTGAAACTTCCATTTATGGAAATGCCATTGTGCCGATCAATGAGATCATCTGGATCTATAAATACTCGACCCTGCACAAATTTTTCTGGTACCATTTCAGCATTTCCTATACGCTGCACATCAGTGCCAACAAGCATCTGTACCTGCAATGTCCGAAAAATATCAAATCGGATATTGATGGTATCATGGACTACCTTGCCGAGGCAAACCACAATATCCTGGTCGGTTTCAGCGAGGAAAACCGCCTGAAGGTACAGGAAATACAGGGAACGCCGATGCACTTTGAAAAGCTGATCGCGTTTTTAAATAAACGTATCTGAATTGAAACGAAGCCGCTTCCAAAAGATTGGATCAGACCTTTCTTTTGAAAAGCGGCTTCTAATATTTTTATTTATCGACAGGATGTACTGATCGATTCGATCGCAACGGCTCCACCGCGTACGACCTCGATCCGTCCAAATTTGGATTTCAACAGTTTGATCAGTTCATTATTTCTGCGCTCGGTCAGTTTGCACTCTAACAGCACACTGTCATTTCCGATATCTGCAACCTGTACCTGAAAGACCTGCGCGATCTGAAACACTTCTTCGATCTGTGCAGCATTAATGTTTAACACTTTGGCAAACAGGATCTCTTTCATATGGATCGGCACATCGGTCAGATCAATAACTTTGATGACTTCCACCATACGGTTTAACTGTTTCTTGATCTGCTCAAATGTGATGTCATCACTGGTCACACATATGGTCATACGGGAAACTGTTTCATCCTCTGTGGTTCCTACAGTAAGACTCTGCAGGTTATAAGATTTTCCGGAAAAAAGATCAGAAACTTTTGCCAGTACACCAACCTGGTTTTCTACATACAATGCAATCCATCTGTTTTTCATAGGATGGCTCCTTTCCTTACTGTAATTATTTTAAGATCATCTCGCTCATCGGGTTACCACTTTTTACCATCGGAAGTACGATTTCATCGGTAGAGATCATAAATTCAATGATCGTCGGAGCATCCTGATAGGTTCTCGCGGTATCAAGTGCCTTCTGGATATCCTCCTCACGCTCTACGCGGATACCATGTGCTCCATAACTCTCTGCCAGTGCAACAAAATCCGGTGTGTACGGCGGGCACGCATCATTTGGTCCCTTGCAGTTTGCCGGACAGGTTCTTCTTCTGCGCAGACAGGTTGCCTCATAACGTTTTCCATAGAAAAGCTGCTGCATCTGGCGCACCATACCAAGATAATAATTGTTGAACAGACAAATAATGACCGGTGCCTCCTGCACGACAGCGGTTGCCATCTCCTGGATGTTCATCTGCATTCCACCATCTCCGGAAAAGCAGACTACTTCTTTCTCACGATTTCCGATCTTTGCCCCGATCGCTGCCGGGAAACCAAATCCCATGGTTCCAAGACCGCCAGAAGTGATCAGCTGATGCCACGCATCCAGTTCCAGATACTGTGTTGCCCACATCTGGTGCTGTCCGACATCCGTCACATAGATTGCCTCTCCAAAGGTACGGTTGACATGTTCAAATACCATCTGTGGTGTCATGCCATGATCCCTTCTCATCTCAAGCGGATTTTCTTTCTCCCATGCGGCGATCTGATTCTGCCACTTTGTGGTATCTTTTGGCTCTGCCCACTCTAATAAATGTTCCAACGCCAGTTTTGCGTCGGATACGACCGGCACATCCACTACTACATTTCTGGAAATAGATGCCGTATCCACATCGATATGGACGATCTTTGCCTTTGGTGCAAATTCGTTCAGATCTCCGGTGATCCTGTCATTAAAACGGGTTCCGATGGAAAACAGCACGTCACATTCGCTGACTGCCTTATTGGCTGCATATTTTCCGTGCATTCCACTGTTTCCAACATAAAGTGCATGGCTTGTCGGTATTGCCCCTTTTCCCATGACGGTTGTTACCACTGGAGTCTGTGTTTTTTCTGCAAACTGCAGTAGCTTATCATTTGCTCTTGCGATATTCACACCGCCTCCAGCGAGGATCAGCGGGCGTTTTGCCGAACGGAGCATCTTATATGCTTTTTTCAGCTGTCCAATATGTACCCCTTCGTTTGGCTTATATCCGCGGATCTGGACACTGGACGGATACTCTGCCGGTCCTGCTGCCGTCTGGATATCCTTTGGGATATCGATCAGTACCGGCCCAGGTTTTCCGGTCGATGCAATGTAAAACGCCATCTTAATGATACGTCCGAGATCTTCTCTTCTGCGGACGGTCACCCCATATTTGGTAATGCTTCTTGTCATGCCGACAATATCCACTTCCTGAAACGCATCATTTCCGATCAAAGAAAGCGGCACCTGTCCGGTAAAACAGACAAGCGGTATATTATCGTAATGTGCATCTGCAAGTCCTGTAATAATATTCGTTGCACCCGGTCCACTCGTCACCAGACACACCCCAACCTTTCCGGTTGATTTTGCATATCCCTCTGCCTCATGGATCAGTCCCTGCTCATGTCTCGGTAAGACGACATCGATACCATCCTGCTTGTATAATTCATCAAAAAGGTCTGTCACAGTTCCGCCCGGATAACCAAAGATCGTATCCACGCCCTCTTCCTGTAATGCCTTTACAAAAAGTTTTCTGCCTGTAATATCCATATCGTCCTCCTTCTTCGTTCAATCCATTTCCGATTTTATGTATTTTTCCTACTATATCTTATCTTGCATAAAAATGCAATGAAAATTCCCCAAATTATCCGATCAGTCCGACCGATTTTAAAATAAAGATCCATCCCGTCAATGTAAATGCAGCCAGTAACGTTGTCGTCACGATCACACTCGCCGTCAGCACACCGTCGTTTTTCATACTTTTTGCCATAATATAACAGCTCGGCGTGGTCGGAGATGCCAGCATGATCAAAATGGCGATCATTTTTTCTCCGGTAAATCCCATCCAAGCTGCAACCGGCAAAAAGATCAGGGGCTGGATGACCAGTTTGATCAGGGATGCCGCAATCGTCGGCTTGATCTTGGCAAGTGCTTTTCTTCCCTCAAATCCGGCTCCGATCGTGATCAGGGCGAGCGGCGTTGCCATCTGTGCCACATTATTGATCGTCTTGTCAATGATGACCGGAAAATCAAGCCGCAGCAGTGCAGCGATCAGCCCGGTTAAAATGCCAAGTATGATCGGGTTTTTTGCAATGTTGATACACGCCTCTTTTACCTTTTCCCTGCCATTGATTGCTTCATCGGTCTGTGCTTCAAAAGTCAGCACGATCACGGAAAATATGTTATAAAGCGGCACAGCACCAACGATCATAAGCGGTCCCATCGCGGAGCTTCCATACATATTCTGGATAAATGCCAGTCCCATGACTGCCGCGCTGCTGCGGAAGGAGGACTGCACAAACGCGCCTCTTATGGTCTTATCCTTTACAAACAGTTTCACACCGCCCCAGATCAGCCAGAAACAGATGGTACTGACGATCGCACAGAAAAGAACGTATTTCAAATCAAATACCGCACGGATATCCACACCCGATATGTCGCGGAACAGCATAAAAGGCAGCGTCACTTTAAAATTAAATTTATTTGCCACGGTCACAAAGTTGTCATTTAACATGCCGATCTGTTTTAAAATGTAGCCGATCACCATTACAAGAAAAATGGGAAACGTTACATTGATACTAAAAATAAAATTTTCCATTTTTATTGCACTGCTTTCTTTTTCTCATATTTATAGAAATAGTATTCCAGATCAAAATAGGTCTGTTCCTCGCTGTCTGCGGTGATCTCCCATTCCGGCATCTCGTCCAGATTCGGGAAATAGGTATCCGCATCAAAAGCATAGTCGATCTTTGTCACATGTGCCACATCACACGCATCGATGAGCTGACGGTACACACTCTCGCCGCCGATCACATAGATATCTTCGCTGTCATAATGCTTCAGTTCCTGCATCAGTTCATCCAGACTGTGCACGATAATGGCATCCGGTGCGTGAAAGTTCTCATCATGGGTTAAAACAATATTCGTCCGGTTCTTTAGTGGTAATCCGTTTGGAAAACTAAGCAGTGTTTTTCTTCCCATTACCACTACTTTTCCGGTTGTGATCTCCCGGAAGAATTTCTGATCCGCCGGGATCCTGACCAGACACTCATTATCCTTGCCGATCGCCCAGTTTGTATCTACTGCTACAATTAAATTCACGCTTTCTCCCTCGCTTTCGAAAAACAATATTATTCACTAATCATTTATTGTAACGAATTTAAGGGAAAATGACAAGGTGCTTTCTATTGCATTTTATATCCAAATAAGCTATATTATAAGGAGTGATTTTAGTGAACAAAGGAGATTTTTATGAGTCAGGCAAAAGTAGATCGCTATAAAGAAGAAAAAGCAAACCGCAAACAGATCATGGCAAAAGAAAAACGTCAGCGTATGGCTGCAATTATCTGCGGATGGGTGGTTGCGATTGCCATCGTCGGCTGGGCCGGCTATTCCGGATATCAGGCTTATGAGAACAGCAAACCTATGGAAACCATTTACACCAATCTGGATTCCATCAACACCTATTTAAACAGCATCAGCACCGAATCTGCTCAATAAGCGATATTTTTTCTGGCATAAAGCGCGTGATACAGCAAAACAGGAGTGTTTCCCACTGTTTTTACAGTAGGATCACTCCTGTTTTCTATTCTGCCTGTGTTTCTACCTGCGCCTTTGACAGTGCATTTTCAATGGCATTTAAGATCACAATGGATGTATACTGATTGTCACTCTGATATGTAATCCCTTCCGTTGACTGTTTTTCTATCACCTGTTCACTGATCTTTTCTACTGCCGGTTCTACTAACGGATACATGGTTGTCACGGTCTCATCCAGATCAATCAGGGAAATGGAATTGATCCTGTTCTCATCCACTATGACCTGAACATCCACGGTCTTATCATTTAGCATGACAGAAGAAGTATAAACACCCGCGACATAATTCATCGTTGGAACCGCTTCGCCCCTCTCTCCTCTTGGCAGGAACATAAACAACAACAGGATCACCAGCAGAACTCCAAGCCCCACAAATATTGCGGTGTAGATCAGTTCTTTCATATGCAGAACTACAATTTTTGTCTTTGCACTCACGCTATGCCTCCGGATACTGATTGTTATATTCTATGCCTCCGTTCCATGAATATGATAAAATCGTTTCGTCTCATTTTTATTTTAAATTTTTTTCAAAAAGTTGTTGACAAATCCATTTCTCCATAGTATGATATCAAATG
>JBNMKU010000040.1:0-19303 GCA_050874505.1 Roseburia sp.
AAATGCCAGATCATTTTTCATCCCCATATAGATCGCATTTTCTAATGTTACGATCTGTAACGCTTCTGCATCCTCATAATCACGCCCTGTCACTGCATTATACAAAGACAGCAGATTCTCTTTCTTTGAAAAGAGCATCCGGAAAACAGTGTCCTTATATCTGCGGTTTGCCACAGGCTGTTTGTCTGTTACTTTCGTTTCCATCATAGTAAGTCCTCCTTTGTTACAGGAGTAACTTTTCTAACACTATCTTTATCCAGTCCTCCTGCTTTTACTATTTGAGTTTCAAGCATAGATTTCTGAATTAAGATTCGATGTTAGATGAATGAACGCATTCTAATGAATGCCCCATTCTATAGATACGAAGTAGAATTATGCTTTGCGCACATTGTAACACCGCTCTTTTCTTTTCTGCAATCTTTTTCTGATTTTTTTGTGCAAACTGCACAAAAAATAGAATGTCCATTCTGCGGACATTCTATTTCTATCGTCAACTTATTATTTTTCATCAATCGCTTTTCCGATATCATGGCGCATATATTTATTGGCAAAATCAACCCATTCGGTTGCCTCATATGCTTTTTTACGCGCTTCCTTTAAATCATTTCCCAGTGCGGTAATGCCTAAGACACGTCCTCCATTGGTCACGATTTTGCCATTTTCATCAAATTTGGTTCCGGCATGGAAACAGAAATAGTCTTCCTTTCCCTCGAAACGATCCAGTCCTCTGATCTCAAATCCTTTTTCATAGGAAACCGGATAACCGTCAGAAGCAAGTACCACGCAGACTGCCGCGTTGTCCTCAAACTGCAGATCGATGGTGTCTAATTTCCCTTCTACGCAGGCTTCCATGACATCAATAATATCATTTTTCATTCGCGGAAGTACCACCTGTGCCTCCGGATCGCCAAACCGTGCATTATACTCTAACACTTTTGGTCCATCCTCGGTCAGCATCAGTCCAAAGAAGATTACTCCGGTAAATGGTCTTCCCTCTGCTGCCATGGCATCTACCGTTGCCTGATAGATATATTTTTTACAGAACTCGTCTACTTCCGGTGTGTAGAACGGGCTCGGGGAGAAGTTACCCATACCACCTGTATTGAGTCCCTGATCTCCGTCTTTGGCACGCTTATGATCCTGTGCGGAAGACATGATCTGAATGGTTTTTCCATCTACGAAAGAAAGTACGGAAACCTCTCTTCCTGTCATAAATTCTTCTACCACCATGGTATTTCCGGCAGTACCGAATTTCTTGTCTTCCATGATCTCTTTTACGCCGGCCTTTGCCTCTTCTAAGGTATTGCAGATCAAAACACCTTTTCCAAGTGCAAGACCATCTGCCTTTAATACGATCGGCATTTTTGCGGTCTCAAGATAAGCTAATGCCGCCTCCGGTGAGGTAAAATTCTCATATGCAGCGGTCGGGATATGGTATTTCTTCATCAGATCTTTGGAAAATGCCTTGGAACCTTCTAAGATCGCTGCATTTTTCTTTGGTCCGAATACCTTTAATCCTTCTGCCTCGAAAACGTCGACAATCCCACCAACCAATGGATCGTCCATACCGATGATGGTAAAATCAATCTGTTTTTCTTTGGCAAATGCTACTAATTTATCAAACTCCATGGCACCGATCGGTACACACTCTGCCAGAGCGGCAATTCCTGCATTTCCCGGTGCACAGTAAATCTTATCAACCCGCGGGCTTTTCGCTACGCTCGTAACAATGGCATGCTCACGTCCGCCGCTTCCAACTACTAATACTTTCATACGATCCTAACCTTTCCTTCCACTACCGACACTTTTCCGTTTGCGATCAGATCGATCGCCTTTGGCATGATCTTCCATTCTGCCTCTTCCATCACGCGACGCTGCAAGATCTCCGGGGTATCATCCTGTTTTACTTCAACTGCTTTCTGCAGGATGATCGGTCCGGTATCTGTTCCGGCATCTACAAAATGCACGGTCGCGCCTGTGATCTTCACACCACGCGCCAGTACACCCTCGTGGACTTTCAGTCCGTAAAATCCGGTTCCACAGAAAGACGGGATGAGCGATGGATGGATGTTGATGATCCGGTTCTCGTACGCGCGGATCATCATCTCCGGCAGTACCACCAAAAATCCTGCCAAAACCACCAGATCGACCTGATAGGAATTTAATTTTTCCAGAAATGCACGGTTGAACGCATCTCTTGTATCAAACTGTTTCGGAGAAATGCAGACTGCCTCTATCCCGTGTTTTCTGGCACGCTCTAAGGCATACGCATCCTTATTATTGCTGATAACAACTGAAATCTCTGCATTTGTGATCGTCCCATTTGAAATGGCATCTATGATCGCCTGCAGATTCGTTCCCCCGCCGGAAACAAGCACTGCTATTTTTAGCATAAGGTAACTCCTTTTTCTCCATCCTTCACTTCACCGATGACGTATGGGGTCTCGCCTGCTTCTTTGATCGCAGCCATCGTCTTGTCCACATCAGCAGGATCAACTGCAAGAACCATTCCAATACCCATGTTGTAAGTATTGTACATGATCTTCTCTTCCACCTGGCCTTCTCTCGCCATCATCTTAAAGATCGGTGGTACCTCGTAGCTGTCTTTGCGGATCACGGCATGTTTGCCTTCCGGTAACATTCTTGGTACGTTCTCATAGAAACCGCCTCCGGTAATATGGCTGCATGCTTTTACAGTAACGCCTGCTTCTTTTACGGTTCTTAATGCTTTCACATAGATCTTTGTCGGTGCAAGCAGAGTCTCTCCTAAAGTCTTTCCTAACTCATCGTAATATGTATTTAAGCTCTCTTTGTCCATTTTAAAGATCTTGCGGACCAAAGAGAAACCGTTGGAATGAACACCGGATGATGCCATACCGATCAGGACATCACCTGCTTTTAAATTTGCACCTGTGATGATGTCTTTTTCATCGACAACGCCAACTGCAAAACCAGCCAGATCATACTCGTCCTCCGGATAAAAGCCCGGCATCTCTGCGGTCTCTCCACCGATCAGTGCGGCGTTAGACTGTTTACATCCCTCTGCAACACCGCTTACGATCGTTGCGATCTTTTCCGGATAGTTTTTGCCACAGGCAATGTAATCTAAGAAAAACAGCGGTTCTCCACCGGCACATGCGATATCATTGACACACATTGCAACACAGTCGATACCGATGGTATCGTGTTTGTCCAGTAAGAATGCCAGTTTTAATTTGGTTCCAACGCCGTCTGTTCCGGATACTAATGTTGGTTTTTCCATATTTTTGAATGCTTCCATGGAAAATGCACCGGAAAATCCGCCAAGACCTGTGAGCACCTCCGGTCTCATGGTCTGCTGCACATGCTTTTTCATCAACTCTACTGATTTGTAACCTGCTTCAATATCAACGCCAGAATTCTTATAATCCATTGCTTTACCTCATTTCTATACTTGTTAATGGTTGCTTATCTTAATAGTTCTTATAACCGACTTCCTGTAATCTCTCGTCTTTTGCCTGCACCTGTTCTTTTAACTCTTTTGAGTAGTCCTTTAATTTCTGTAAGAGTTCATCATCCGATGTTGCCAAAATCTTTGCTGCAAGCAGTCCTGCATTTGCTCCACCATTGATCGCCACCGTAGCAACCGGAATGCCGGATGGCATCTGAACGATGGAATAAAGAGAATCTCTTCCGCCCAAAGAGGTGGTGTGCATTGGAATACCGATGACCGGCATCGGGAAAATTGCGGCACACATACCAGGCAGATGTGCTGCCATGCCTGCTCCGGCAATAATGACTTTAAATCCCCTGCTCTCTGCGCTCTTTGCATATTCAAAGAATACATCCGGTTCCCGGTGTGCAGAAATGATCGTCATCTCATAGTCAATCCCAAGTTTTTCTAAAATATCTGCAGCCTTTGCCATAACCGGCATATCCGAATCGCTGCCCATTACAATACCAACTTTTGCCATAATGATTCTCCTTTACCATGCTTTGTTCTGCTTTTATTGTATAAAGTTTTGTTTTAGAAGTCTAATTAATATTTATTATTGCATTTATCAGTATTTCTTATAAAGGTTTATTTAACGTTTCAGTTCCTGCAAGCACAAACTTTCCGTCCGCAATGATATCCTCTGTGGTTCCATCGACACGGATCACGGTAATGCAGTCTAACTCATCATACGGGATCGTAATATCGGTATGGCAGTTAAAGTAGGCTTTGTCCAGATCCGTCTTTCTTAATGCAGAAATGCTGTTCTCTCTTGCCACGATCGCTTTTCCATCCGGATTGTAGGAAACATTGTCTTCCTCATGGCTGTAGCACGTATCTCCGACTGCAAAATGCGGTCCGGTCTTCTCTGCGATTAAGATCGGCAGTTTGTCCGCGATCTTAAAATCACGCGCCATGCGGTAAGCGATCGTGTTGGTTCCGATCGCAAATTCACCCATCGGAAGGGTCTCATGATGTTTTAAGACATTATCTTTGATGTAATTTTTGTTTTCTTCCTCATCCTCAAAATTGCTGCAGGTATATTCTGTCACCATTCCATCGGTAAAGGTAAACTCCAGATTTTCATAATTTAAACCATTTAAGTAAACCTGGCTGACAAACAGCTTGCCATTCGTTCCTTCTAATACCGGAGAGGTAAATACTTCTCCCACCGGGATATTGACATCTGCCACACAGTTTTCAAATGCGGTCTCTTTTGTAGCATCCTTTAATTTCCAGATATTAACAGTAAGGTCTGTCTTATTGGCTCCCTTTCCTGTGATGTGCACACGGTCTGCCGTATCTAATACATCGATGATCTTCTGCTGGATGGTCTGGTAAAGTTTATAGTCTAACGTATTGATCTTTACGGTCTCCCGGAAGATCTCCTCAAAGCGGTCTCCGATCTCCGGGATCGGGTAGGCAATGATCGTAAAGCTGCGCTCTTCTCCCTTGATGTACTGGTTTAACATCTGTCCTGCCATGCTCATCTCATAGACATTGAGCTGCTGCTGTTTTTCATTGTATCTCGGTGCTTCTTTTTTGCTGACCGGTGAAAATGGTTCCTCGCCAAATACCTCAATGACTGCCGGTCCTGCGTAACCTGCCGCCATTTTTTTATTTTCTTCTAAATAAGTCTTTCTGACTTCCAGACAACGCTCCACATATGCCTTATCAAAATATACGGCACGCACTTCCCTGCTGTCATAGTCAAACTGTTTGTTCGCTGAAACAGAGGAAATGCGCATTGTCGGTTTTAAGTTCATTTTTGCAAAATTGGAAACTGCCGCGCGCGCCATACGCTCAAATCCGACCGGATAGCGTACTTCGACTGTCTGTTTTTTGCTTAAATCCTTTCCGGTTGTCTCAAATCCGATCCGGTAGCCTTCGGTATAAGTATCTGCCATTGCCTGGATTTCTTCTTCCGGAAGACTGTTTAAAAATGCTGCCATCTTCCTCTCGTTTTCCCCGATGTAAACGCCGTAACGATAGAGATAACGGAGATCCGACAGATCTGCATGCTCCACGATCTCTGCCTCAAAATCTTCTCTTGGATCAAGCAGACGTCTTAAGCTTTCTTCATAGAAGATCTCGCTGTAATCATGAGAATACCAGTAGATATCCTGTCTGATCTGTTTACTCTCCGGCAGTTCTTCTCCCTCAAAGCAGTTATAGATCCCGACAAATAATTCCATCGCGATCGTAAGCTGCTCCAAATCTCCACGGAAAACCTTTTCGATCCTTCCACGCAGATGCACTGCCACACAGTTTAATAAAGGTCCAAACTCCTCGCCCAGCATTTTTAGTGCATATTCCGGGTTGGCATAGCTTGTCTCATAAGCCTGCGGTCTGATGTCTGCATACAATGCCTGGTTTCGCGCTTCCAACTCTTCCATCGTCTGATTTTTATCGACGCCTGCTGCGATCTCATCATATACCCCGCAAAGCAGCTGCAAAAATGCCGCATTCTTTTTAAAATAATCTGCGAATGGCTCCTTTACGCCAGTCTCCTCCCTGATCTGTGCAACGCGCTCCCTCACTAATTCAAATCGTTCCTCTGCCGCTGTATTCGCTGATTCATAAAATTCTTTGTAACTCATATCTGTCCTCTTTTCTACTCTGTCTTTAATTGCTTCCAAGCCGTCCGTTTTTTACATTTTTCTCCAGGATGCTCTTCGCATATGCCCAGATCTCCTCGGAACCCTCATGGACTCTCTCATCCCGTTTCAATACCTGTGAGATCTGCACGCCGTGTTCTGCCCAGGATTTTCCACCGGATGCGTCATTTAAAAGGAGCGGCTGCACCTTATCGAGCATATTTGCAAATTTGGATTCCGGTGTCTCCATCGCTTCAAATTCATCCCACAGTCCACGGTATTCTGACTTTTGTGCCTCCGGCAGCAATCCAAAAATACGGTCGGCTGCTTTTAATTCGCGCTCCCGCTTTGTCTTGTTCGCCTCGGCATCATACGCGTAGGTATCGCCCGCATCGATCTCGATCACATCATGCAGTAACACCATCTTCATCGTCTTTAACACATCGACCGGCTCATTGGAATAATCCGCAAGCACAAATGCCATCAGTGCCAGATGCCAGGAGTGCTCGGCATCATTTTCCTTTCTGCTGGCATCACTTAAATAGGTCTGCCTTCCAATCTTTTTTATCTTATCCAGTTCCATGATAAACTGGATCTGCTTTTCAAAATCTGTCATCACACTTCCCCTTTTTTAATAAAATGTCCGCAAAGCGCACCTTCTGTCAGTTACAGTAAAAATCCGGCAACATAGAGTGCCACCCAGATACCGAGTCCCAGAAAAGAAAGCACGGTAGCGGTATAGGGGAAAAACTTGTAGGAATTTTCCTCCCCCAGACTCTTCACTGCCAGAATAAATGCGACCAGTGCGAGCAGCATCGAAAAGACGCCCGCACTTCCCAAATACATCGTACCGTTTCCTCTGCTCTGAAAGGACAGTACGATCACTACAACAAAGATAAGAATCGAAAGCGCAGCCAGAACGAAAGAACATATCCCTCGTTTTGACTGCGATTTATCTGTAAATTTATATCCGATTTTATGTCGTTTCATTCTCTTTTCCTCCCTGTCTGTGCTGTCTTTGTGAAAACAAGCGTGCCATCACAACATAGACAAAAAATCCAAACAATCCGCCTATCGTATTGAGCAGCAAATCATCCACATCAAAGGAGCCCACTTTAAAAATGAGCTGTAACAACTCCACGATCAGGCTTAATTCAAAGCTATACCAGACGGTAAAGAAAAGCTTCCTGCATCTTACAAAAAAAGTCGGCAGAAATGTTCCAAACGGCATAAATGCAATGACATTTCCTGCCAGATTTAAGAAAACCGCTTTTTCGCCAAGCACATCCCGATACTGTAAGAAGCGTTTTATCTCTTTTAAGGGAACCAGGTTATAGCGGTACGCTCTGTCACTGAACGTCCGCCCCAGTTTCTCTGAAAAAAACAGAAAATAGAACAATACGATAAAATAGATCAAAAACAAAACAGCCGCCACCATATGGCGTTTGTTTTTAAACATGAGCCTCGTCTTTTGACGCGCCGCATCCGTACTGCTCATAGTATGCGTCAATCGCCTTTTTTATATCATCATTGATGACAACTCTTCCCTGGCACTCTCTGTTGTAAAGGTGCTCTACTACCTCTTCCATCGTAACGATCGCGTTTGTCTCAAATCCGTATTTATCGCGGATCTCTTCTAATGCGCTCTTCTCTCCACCAAGTCCCTTTTCCATACGGTTTAAGGAAACCATAAGACCAACGATCTCTACATTGGCAGCCCCTCTTACCTTTGGAACGGTCTCTTCCATGGATTTCCCGGAAGTGGTAACATCCTCGATCATAACGACCTTATCGCCATCCTTTAAGCTGCTTCCAAGGAAACTTCCCTTATCTGCACCATGATCTTTTTCCTCTTTGCGGTCAGAACAGTAACGGATCTCTTTTCCATATAATTTACTGAAAGCAACTGCTGTTACAACGCTGATCGGGATACCTTTGTATGCCGGTCCGAATAAAACATCAAAGTCATCCCCGTATTTTTCGTGGATCGCCTTTGCATAATACTCGCCCAGACGCATCAGCTTGGAGCCTGTCACATATGCCCCTGCATTCATAAAAAATGGAGATTTTCTACCGCTCTTTAACGTAAATTCTCCAAATTTTAAAACGTCGCTCTCGACCATAAATTCAATAAATTCCTGTTTGTACTGTTCCATTGCCGCTATCCTCCTATATCTGCAAGCCTTTTTGCTGTTTTTCCTGTTTCCAGCCTTTTCCATACTACCATAGCATATCTTATTTTTCAACCGATTCTGCTCTTCTGCTGTGTGCCTCCAGCTTATGTTCGTACATCATCTCATCCGCTTTTTTTGCGACATCCGCAACATTTTTTCCAAAACCGCTTGCATAGCCGAGTGCCACGGAGATCTCGATCCTCGAAAAAGCTTTTCTCTGTTCTAACCGTTCTTCCCATTTGGCAAGCAGTTCTTCCATCTCGCCCCTCTTCGGGTTCTCCACAACCATGACAAACTCATCTCCACCAATGCGGTAAGCCTTATACCGCTCCCCGGTCAGTTCCTTTATCATGCTTGAAACAATGGTAATGATATAATCTCCCTGTGCGTGCCCTTTCGTATCATTGATTTCCTTGAGATTATTGACATCCCAGAATAAAACTCCGACATTTTGCAGACGCGGATAGGTTTTCTGCATCATCTCAAGATACTTATTTTTATTGTAGAGCCCTGTCATCTCATCCCGTTCGCTCAACTGCTTCATATCTCCCGCATAGCGGACATAATCCATGATATTCCCGGATATGCTCTCAATGACCGGAAGCAGGCAGAGCAGGATCAGGCTACGCGGCAGCACATAATAAAGCGGTAGTACATACCACGGATTGTATTCTGTAAGTGTAAACTGCAATACACCTTCCGTTACCGCCTCTTTGTAATAGCTGACCGGTTCTGTTGTAAGAAGCAGCATATTGGCATCACAAAGTCCCCAGTAATAACTTCCCATTACACTGACGAAAATACCGAGAATACTGATCAGATAGGTGTATACGATCACTCTTTTTGACGTATACTGCGTTGCCAGGAGAAGCGGCAGCACGCTAAGAAGTACCGCATGATAGCTCAGTGTCGTAGCATCCACTGTAATTGCCAGTGTAACCGAAAACAGCAGAAAATATTTCACCCAGGGCTTTTTTAAATCCGCCAGCCTGCCGACTAAAAGTGCGATCAGTATGATCGCTGTCGCGATCGTAAACCCGCCGGAGAGCAGTCTCTGGTTTACAATAAAGACACCACAGAGATTCGCGATCCAGATCACCGCCGTGCATAACAGGGTGAATGCAAGACAACGCAGGGTATATTTATTTACTTTCAGGTCGATCGCAGACTGATCAAATTCTACAAATTCTTTCTGCAATTTTTTCCTCCATATCTGCTAACGTTCTCTGACCGCTCCAACCAGTTCTTTGATGTCACTGACCTGATATTTTTCCATATAGGCTGCAATGCCATCAATGATCTCTTCCGTTGCTCTCGGATTGGTAAAATTAGCAGTTCCAACAGAAACTGCCGTTGCACCTGCCAGTATCATCTCTATGGCATCCTCCGCATTCATGATACCGCCCATTCCAATGATCGGAACATGAACTGCCTGTGCACACTGATATACCATGCGCACTGCGATCGGATGGACTGCCGGACCTGACATTCCACCGGTCTTATTTGCCAGCACAAAGCAGCGGCGGTTCACGTCGATCTTCATACCGGTTAAGGTATTGATCAGAGAAAGCGCATCCGCTCCGCCTGCCTCAGCCGCTTTTGCGGTCTCTGTAATGTCTGTTACATTTGGCGATAATTTCATGATCACCGGCTGTCTGGCACGTTTTTTGATCTCACTTGTGATCGCCTCTACCATCTTTGGATTTTGTCCAAAGGCGATCCCGCCCTCTTTGACATTCGGGCAGGAGATATTGATCTCCAGCATATCCACCGGCTGCTCTGCAAGACGTTCTACCACTTCAATATATTCCTCTGTGGTATGTCCGCATACATTGACAATGATCTTTGTATCATACTGTTTTAAAAACGGAATGTCTCTCTCGATAAACAGATCAATGCCCGGATTCTGGAGTCCGATCGCATTTAACATACCACCGTAAACTTCTGCTACTCTCGGTGTCTGATTGCCTTCCCATGGAACATTGGCAACACCCTTTGTCACAACAGCACCCAGACGGTTCAAGTCTACAAATTCGGAGTACTCCTCTCCTGCACCAAAGGTTCCGGAGGCAGTCATCACCGGATTTTTTAAGGTTACCCCACATAAATCCACACTCATATTCATTAGATTTCTACCTCCTCTGCTAAAAATACAGGTCCTTCCTTACAGATCCTCTTGTTGTTCACATTGCTGTGCGCATCCTTGTCCTTCGACTGGCAGACACAGGCAAGGCAGGCACCGATCCCGCATGCCATACGTTCTTCCATGGAAATGTAACACTCAATGTCATGTTCAGCCGCATACTGCTTGATGGCACGGAGCATCGGAGTCGGTCCGCAGGCATAGATGATATCTGCAGTCAGTCCGTTTTCACGGATGGCATCCAACACATTTCCCTTTGTTCCTGCACTGCCATCTTCGGTTGCGATCGTAACAGTTCCATATGGTTTAAATTCATCGTTTAAAAATAACTCATCGCGGTATCCGAGTACCATCTGTTTTTCACAGTCTAACTCTTTTGCAAGCTCTAACATCGGCGGGATCCCGATCCCACCGCCGATTAAAAATGCTTTCTTCTCTTTTTTCGGAAAACCATTTCCCAGAGGTCCCATTACTTTTAAGGTTGCTGCTGCGTGCATATCGGAAAATTCTTTGGTTCCTTTTCCTGCAACACGATAAACCAGACGAAGTCTTCCCTTTTCTCTGTCTATCTCACAAATGCTGATCGGTCTTGGGAGCAGTCTGCTTCCATCATTGCTGTAAACGGATAAAAACTGTCCTGCTCTGGCATGTTCTGCAATGTCTTTTGCCTCGATCCACATACTGTAGATATCATCTGCGATCTCTTCCTGTCTTACAATCGGCGCAATCTCTTCAAATTTTGTCTGCATCCTGCTACTCTCCTTTACGCATTTTCTTCGTATACAACATGTCCGCCTGCTATGGTCGCACGCACTTTTCCGGTCACGGTCCTTCCATCAAACGGCGTATTTTTCCCTTTGCTCGCAAAAGTATTTTTATCGATCTGATAAGTCACATTCGGATCAAAGATCACAATATCTGCCACTTTTCCCGGCTGGATATCGCCCTTGTCGATCCCGATGATCTTTGCTGCATTATAGCTCATCTTCTCTGCCATCTGCATCGGGGTCAGATAACCGCCGAGCACGAGTTCCGTATAGGTAAGCGGTGCTGCTGTCTCAAGTCCTACGATACCAAACGGTGCCTTTTTCATTGAGGTGTTCTTATCATCAAAAGTGTGCGGTGCATGATCCGTTGAGATCACATCCATGATACCGTCGCGCAGCCCCTCTTTGAGTGCCTGCACATCCTCTGCCTTACGAAGTGGCGGGTTCATCTTGTAGTTGGTGTCGGCATCCATATCGATCGGTACGTTTTTCTGCACGTCCATGGACGGCTCTGCCTTTTTGATGTCTGCGGAAGTCAGGGTAAAGTGGTGCGGACATACTTCTGCGGTCACATTCATATGTCTGTCTTTTGCCGCTTTCATCATCATAACGGAATTGTGGGTCGAACAATGGCATAAGTGCAGTTTTGCACCAGTGTCATAGCTTAACATGATATCCCTTGCAATGATGATGTCCTCTACGGAGTTTGTAATGCCGCGCAGTCCGAGCTCTTTTGCGTTTTCATCCTGGTTCATCACACCACCGTTGACCAGGTTGATATCCTCACAGTGGGCAAGTACGACTAAGTCCAGTTCCTTTGCCTTTTCCATCGCCTCACGGTAAAGTTCTGCATTCATAACAGACTTTCCGTCCTCACTGATGGCGCGAATCCCTGCTTTTGCCATTCCCTCGATATCTGCAAGCTCTTTTCCCAGCTGTCCTTTGGTCACGGCTCCGACCTGCATGACATTTACCAGTCCTACGGTCTTTGCTTTGTTGTGCACATAATTTACAACATCCGGATTGTCCACGACCGGCTTGGTATTTGGCATGGCAAGGATCGTCGTGTATCCTCCGTGCGCTGCCGCCCGGCTGCCGCTCTCGATATCCTCTTTTTGCTCAAATCCCGGATCTCTTAAATGCACGTGCATATCAATAAATCCCGGCATGACAAAACAGCCCTTTGCATTGATCTGTTTTTCTGCCTTATCCTTAATCCCTTTTGCGATCTTGGAAACCACCCCGTTTTCTACCAGAACATCTGCAATTTCTTCCATCCCGGTAGCCGGATTGATGACTTTTCCGCCTTTGATCAATATTGTCATATTTGCTTCTCCTCTCCTATGTTATCGTACATATCGTTAAACGAGTTTCTTCAGATACGGTATCTTTTTGAGGATCACAGTCAGTACCAGTCCGCTGAAAAATACCATACATTCATAGATCAGCACTGCGATCATGCTGTTCATCGTAACACTGATATTATTATAAAACTGTTCATACAGATTGACAAATAAATCAGAGAACAGATAGATGCCAAACGAACAGCTTCCGACAAACACGATCACTTTCCAGAACAGCTCTTTGTGGAATACACTTTCAAAATAACGTGCCAGATAGAAAAGTGCCGCTGCCGATAATGTAATGTTTAAGTTTGTTCTCTCTTCTAAGAATAACAGGCTCTCCGGTCTTACGTTGTATTCATGGAACGTAAGCACAACCTCTGCCGCCACCAGACCGATGAAAAGAACGGCACTGATGATCGCATATTTTTTCTTTACTTCCACATAGCGGGTCAGATAATAGCCTACAAACAGCATGCCCACATAAACCGATGGAAACGGCTCTGTGAACATATAGCTTAGGGAAAATCCCGGACGATAATGGATGATGACCGGAAGTCCACCCATTGCCACAACGGAGATCAGCATTAAGATCTGATATTCCCTCCGCTTCATATTGGTACTTAAAATCTGGAAAAACGGCATCATAAGCAGAATACCAAGATATAAATATAAGTACCAGTACGCATTGGTCACATGTCTCTGATAGATCAGTTTGAAATACTCGATGATCTCGATCGGTCTTCCTGCGTCCTGCATGCTCTTCACATAATAAATAAAGGAGAACAGCACAATAACAAGGACCGTACGGATGATCCTTGTTATGTATTTACGGTAGTTATCTATTTTGCCAAGCATCAGACATCCAGTGATCATTAAAAAGACCGGAACGGCTGTCTTGCACATAAAAAAGTAGGTCAGCGATATCCACCAGACCTTGTGGTCCGGTGTCTGGGATAAAAAGATCCCGCTATTGGTATGGTTTACGATGACAAAAAACATGCGATGATACGCAATAGTTCCAGATATGCTGTTTTTTGATTTTTCTGTTGTTCTTTCATTTTCAATTCTCTACTCCATAAGCTTTACTACGATCACACCATCCACGATCTTGATAGAACCATCGTCCGGATAGCTCGGCATCTGCTGCACTTCCTCGTTGTCCATAAGTGCTACGATCTCTTCATATCCACAGAAACGCGGTGCAAATCCCAGGTATTTTGTAATGATCTGGTTTCTGGAATACGCGCTGATATTGCTTTCGGATTTTCCGCCAAGGCCAAAGGTTCCGCCCACTAAGCTTCCCATGTTGTTGGTCTCATCCGTGATCTCATTTCCCACCAGGGCAAGCGGCAGATCATCGCTGTAGCCTTCCACGCTCTTGATCTGTGTCACCATTGTCTGGAAATAAGACATGTCGTGGTATTTCGTATATTCGAGTGACATATAGCAGCCGTTTCCATACCAGATGTAAACCACGATCATGATAAGGGAAGTCAGTGCAGCCACCCACTGTGTCACTTTGCGGATGATCTCTCTGCTGTCAAATGCCACATGGAATTTGTCTGCCCACAGAAGCGTGAAGATTGATACAAAGACAACGGAATATGCCATCAGCGTGTACACCCATCCGTTTGGTGTCATAATGTAGATCAGGTAAACGGCTACCGGAAACACGATAAATCCAAGTACCATAAAGATTTTTTTGATCTTGCATCCCTTTTCTCCAAAAAGCAGGCATAATGCGCCGATGCCCCAGGATGCCATCATCAGGAAATAACATTTTCTCACATAAGTGGTCGGATTTAAACACATCACATCACTGCGGAATAAATTAATGAAATCAAGGTAGGCACCTTTTACCGCTGAAAATACTTCGGTTGCGTTCGTCTGTCCCATGGAGTCAAGTCCCTGGTAGGAATTTACCTGTAAGCCCCAGTAGGAAACCAGAAACTTATGCAGGATAAAATAAAGTATCATGCCCGCTGCCAGTGCGATCACATAGCGCAGTGCAAGGAAGAAGATCTCTTTCCAGTTTTTCTCTTCTTTTGAAAATGCACAGAGTAAGATAATGCTCATTACAAGAAGCGATGCTGTATTGGAAAAATATGCCTGATAGATACCAAGAGAGCAGGCGATCAGAACCACCGAAAAAATATTTAATACGATCTTTTTCGGAAAACGGATCATAAGCCATGCTGCCAGCACGCTGAACAATACTGCCACACAGTAGAACGGCGCAGTATACATAAACAGAAAGGTACTTGTCACAGCAGGGAAAGATATAAAAAATCCCCCTAATGCCACTGCAAACAATTTACTCTGCATCTGAAACATATCTGCGATCAGCCCCGCGGATATCGCTAACAATAAAACAGAGATCATTCCACTGACAAAAGGAAGCGAATAATTTCCAAACTGTGCACCAAAGATATCACCCAGGATCTTTAAAAACCAGCGTCCTGATTCGGCTCCTGTTCCATATCCGTTTGGTGTATTCATCAGTTCATCATAATTGTATAATTTGTTGGTAAACTCGTAAATGTGTGTCAAAAGCCCGATCACGATCGCGCCGAAAAATGCGGATTTCACTGCCGCAGGGATCTTATTCCACACCTCTTTGACAAATCCGTCCGGCGTACTCATGGCTGCATTCATGCCTTGTCCTCCTGTTTTTTAAATATGATCAATTTACTCAGCACATAATTAATGATAACGACCAGTACACTGGCTGCGATCTTGACCACTGAGTCATTAAAGTGCATTGTTTCCACAAATAGTGCTAACATCCCAGTCTCTAATACTCCGGATAAGACACGGGCAGAAACAAAGGTTCCAAATTCGCGTACCATCGTCTTTGCATCCTTTTCATACGAACGGAATACATAGACTTTATTTACCCAGAATGCAAACAGAACAGATAAGAACCATGCGATCACGTTACTGATCAGATATTCGATCCCCAGTGCCTTTGTGCAGATAAAATAGACAACATAATTTACCAGTGTTGTCATAACGCCCCAGAAAATATAACTGATGACTTCTCTGTATTTTTCCAGCAGTGCTTTGATTTTACTCATGCTTTTCTTCCTTTTCTCCAGCTTCTTCCTCTACGATAAAACGCGGACGTTCCTTCACTTCATCGTAAATCTTTGCAATATAATAACCGATGATCCCGATCGCGACCATCAGGATGCTTCCGGTGATCAGCTGCAACATGATCACGGTCGTAAACCCTTCCAGTGCATCCCCTGTCACAAACCGTACCAGGGTCTGGATGCCTAAAACAAGGGCAAACAGAAAGAAGAGGATCCCGCTCAACGTCACAAGCTGCAGCGGTGCGGACGAAAACGAAGTGATATTTGTTACCGCATAGCGGATCAGTGATTTGACTGACCACTTGGACACGCCTTCCGTACGCTCCTGCACTTCAAACTCCACTGTGGTAGAACGAAAGCCCACCCAGGAAGAGATGGCACGGAAAAAAAACTGTTTTTCCGGCATCTTTAAGATGGTATCTACTACCGTATGATCCATCAGTTTAAAATCCGACGCATTGCGCATGTCGATCGAGGTTGCCTTGCTGATCAGATCATAGAAAATGCCAGCCGCCCATTTGTGGAAGATCCCTTCCTTTCCTCTGGACAGTTTGACACCTTCTACTACTTTGTACCCCTGCTCCCACAGGCGGTACATCTCTACGATCTTCTCCGGTGGATGCTGTAAGTCACAGTCAATGATGACGCTCGCCTCTCCCCTGGCATACGAAAGACCGGCGATCATGGCGGACTCTTTTCCAAAATTTCTGGAAAAAGAAATGCCCCGCACCTGTTTGTCCTGTGCCGCCGCCTCTTTTACCCGGTTCCAGGTCTCGTCTTTGGAACCATCATTGACAAAGATCAGCTCATATGGAATTTGCTCTTTCTGTAAGATACCGGCGATCGTCTTTGCCGTGATCGGTATCATCGCTTCCTCGTTAAAGGCTGGAATAATAACTGACAGCATTATTTCTCCACTCCTGTTCCTTTGTTTTCTATGCTCTAGCCGATGACGATCTCATCATCCTCGGCATCTCCCACGCACACTTCAATGCAGCGTAAGTCAGAGCCCAATGCACGGATGGCATGCTCTTTTCCTGCAGCAATGCTGACCGTTGAGCCCGGCATCAGATCGACTTCGATGCCCTCTAACATCAGTTTTCCCATACCGGATAAAACAGTGATGGTCTCTGTGTGTTTGAGGTGTTTATGGTTTGGCACTACCTTGCCGTCTACGACTTTGATACGCTTGGTAATACTGCGGATGCCATCATCCTCATCGTTATCGATCGTCTTGATCGTACCCCATCTGCGCTCCTCATATCTGGAAGTATCTTCCACATGCTCAAGGCAGTTTTTAATATAAGAACTCTGGTGTTTGTCTGCAACCAGGATACCGTCATGGGATGCTGCGATCACCATGTTTTTGGCTCCCATTACAACAAGCGGCACACCAAGTACGTTGATGGCATGGCTGTTTTCACAGGTGTCATCCCAGATGACATTGCCAATGCTCTTTTCCGGCATCTCCTCGGTCAGGGTATTCCAGGTACCTAAATCTTTCCAGATGTCGTCGTAGCAGATGGCTGCAATATCATCCCAGTGCTCTAAGACTTCATAGTCAAAGCTCTTCTTTGGCAGTTTCTCGTAATCAGCGACCATCTGCGTATAGTCGGTTCCGACGCCGTATTTTTCAAGCCACTGTGCTGCCATCGATAATTTAAAGCAGAATACGCCACAGTTCCAGAGTGCACCGTCTGCCACTAACTGCTCTGCAGTTGCCTCGTCCGGTTTTTCGCGGAAGCCTGCTACTTTTAAGAGTTCGCTCTCTCCCTTTTCCGGTACGATATAGCCGTACTTGGTCGATGGATAAGTTGGTACCCCGCCAAGCAGACCGATCGTCTTTTCGCTCTTTTCAATGTATTCGCCCAGTTTTTTGATCCGTGAGAAAAATTCTCCGGTCGTATAAGGATCTACCGGCAAAAATGCAACGACATCATCCTCTTTTGCTCCCTTTTCAGTTAAAAGATAAGCGCAGGAAAGCATAACAGCCGGGAACGTATCACGGCGCATCGGCTCAACTGCCACCTCTGCCGCACCGCCAAGCTGGCTCTCGATCAGTTCCACCTGTGCGCTGCTGGCACAGACAATCGTGTTTTCAGAAAGACCGGCAGTCTCTAACTGTCCGAATACTCTCTGGAGCATCGAACATTTCTCCCCGTCCTTCTTTCCATCATGATTCATAAGTTTGATATACTGTTTGGAACAGAGGTCATTGGATAACGGCCAAAGGCGTTTGCCGGAACCTCCGGATAAAAGTACGATATACATTGTATTCTCCTTTTTCTATCGTTCTGCACGCATTGGATTGTTTAAGAAGTCCTCGTAGGCAAGACGGATACCGTCTTCCAGTTCGGTCTTGTATTTCCATCCAAGGCTCTCTAATTTGCTCACATCAAGCAGTTTTCTCGGTGTTCCGTCCGGTTTGGATGGATCCCATTTGATCTCTCCTGTGTAACCGATGACTTTTGCTACCAGTTCGGTAAGCTCTTTGATGGTAAGCTCTTTTCCGGTTCCAAGGTTTACGGTCTCATTTCCGCTGTAGGTGTTCATCAGGTAAACGCAGGCATCTGCCAGATCATCTACATATAAGAACTCACGGAGCGGTGTTCCGGTTCCCCAGCAGGTAACCTCTTTTGCGCCGGAAACTTTTGCTTCATGGAAACGGCGGATCAGTGCCGGGAGCACATGGGAGTGTTCCGGATGATAGTTATCGTTTGGTCCGTAAAGGTTGGTCGGCATGACGGAAATATAATCTGTTCCGTACTGACGGTTTAAAAATTCACAGTATTTTAATCCGCTGATCTTTGCCAGGGCATATGCCTCGTTGGTCTTCTCCAGCTCACTGGTAAGAAGGCAGCTCTCCTTCATTGGCTGTGGTGCCATTCTCGGATAAATGCAGGAAGAACCTAAAAACATCAGTTTTTTACAGTTGTTCTTCCATGCCTCATGGATCACATTCATCTCAAGGATCATGTTCTCATACATGAAATCAGCAAGTGCTTCGCTGTTTGCCATGATACCGCCTACCTTGGCAGCTGCAAGGAATACATAATCCGGTTTCTCTTTTGCAAAGAACTCCTCCACGTCATCCTGACGGCAGAGATTTAACTCTTTGTGTGTTCTGGTCACAATGTTGTGATATCCTTCTTTTTCCAACTGGCGGACAATGGCGGAACCTACCATTCCTCTGTGTCCTGCTACATATATTTTGGCATCTTTTTCCATCATAATTTACGCACCTCTATTTCTTTATGCCTCTTTTGCTACTAATTCCATATCATGTTTTACCATGATCTTTACTAATTCTTCAAATGTTGTCTTGGTCGGATTCCAGCCTAACTCAGTCTTCGCCTTGGTCGGATCTCCCCAGAGATTGACAACGTCGGTCGGACGATAGAACTCTTTTGATACTTCAATGACAACTTTTCCGGTTGCCTTGTCGATACCGACTTCGTCCATGCCCTCGCCCTTAAACTCAAGCTCGATGCCTGCCTCACGGAATGCGTGCTCGCAGAACTCACGTACGGAATGCTGTACTCCGGTTGCGATAACGAAATCTTCCGGTTTCTCGTTCTGTAAGATCAGCCACATGCACTCTACATAGTCTTTTGCATAGCCCCAGTCACGCAGAGAGGAAAGGTTTCCAAGGTAAAGCTTGTCCTGTTTGCCCTGTGCGATCCTTGCTGCTGCAAGAGAGATCTTTCTG
>JBNMKU010000041.1:0-19210 GCA_050874505.1 Roseburia sp.
AGGGAAACATCAAGAGATCAATCCTGTCTGTTCTTTTATACCAATCATAAATTTGTTCATGTCTATGCAGATGGAAATTTAATTTACGCATTGGAGACGACGCACTCTCCGTTTGGAAATACAACAGGATCTGTCTGTAACGTTGTAGAAATACCTGCTTCGGCAGATCAAGTTGGGGTTACCATTGAGGCGGCATATCGGAGCGGTCAGAACTATTCAGTCGATTTTGAAATGTGCAACGCACTGGAAAAGTTTCGCTCGATGCAGCGCAGATCTGTGCCGGGAGTCCTGATCAGTATTATGAACATTTTTCTCGGACTCTGTATGGTAATATATTGGTTTTTTGTGAGAAAAAAAGTTTATGTTGGAAGAGAATTGTTATACTTAGGTATTCTTTGTGTGGACATGGGATTTTGGACTTTTATGGAGTCCGATATGATCAATCTGATGCTTCCAAATCATGTTGCGATTTCATTTATAGCGTTTGTCTGTCTGATGCTGCTTGGGATGCCATTTGTACTTTTTGTCAAATACTTTTTCCATGCACAGGATCGTATTCTGTACCGGGTTCTGTTAATCTTGCAGGAAGGTTCGGCAGTTATTCTTTTAGTATTGCATTTTACAGGAATTGCCCAGTTAAAGGAAACAGCATCTGTCACGCATCTGATGATTTTTCTTTCCATTCTTTACTTTTTCTTTATTTTGTTGGAAAAAATGAGAGAGAAGGATGTGCAGCAGCGGATTAAAGTAAGTCTGATCGGTTTTTTGATCATGTTTATTTCAATGCTGGTCGATCTGTTTACTTATTATAATGGGGCACGCCAGGGTGATGTCATTGGAAAAATTGGTTTTTTGATTTATGTGATCATGCTTGGATATATTACGTTAAAAGGAACGATCGCAAGGATGCAGGAGGGCAGCAGAGCTGAATTTTATCACGAACTTGCGGAGCGAGATATTTTTACAGATACTTATAACCGGAATGCGTATGAGAGCGATGTTGCTGCCTATGGAAAAAAGAGGGACACGTTGGTGATTACTTTTGATCTGAATAATCTGAAGTACCATAACGACCATTTTGGACATAATTTCGGTGATAAATATATCAAGGATGCTGCAGAGATCATCAAAAAGGTATTCCAGAAATATGGAAAAATATACCGGATTGGCGGGGATGAGTTTTGTATCCTGATTGATTCCCGTGTATGGTGTCCAGTGGATCGGCTTTTACTGGATATGCAGGACATACAGGATGCTTATAATGAAAAAACCCAGGTTGTACACATGCAGATTGCCTATGGTTATGCATGGTTTGATGAAAATCAGGATCAGGATCTGGAACATACAAGAAATCGTGCAGATAAGCGTATGTATGAGAATAAAAGCAAACAGAAAGCAAATGACAGTTGGATAAAAACAAGACGAGTATAGGAGCAGATGGCAATGATAGCAGAAACATTTGAAATGAAAGTAGAAGGTTCACAGCCGGGGGCAAGACTGGATCTATACAGAATGGAATATTCTAAGAATATAGGTGTGGATCTAAGACCGCTCATTTTGATGTGCCCGGGAGGCGGCTATAATTATACATCAGACCGCGAGTCAGATCCGATCGCAGTGCATTTTTTAAGTGCAGGTTATCATGTTGCAATCCTGCGATATTCCTGCAATCCTGCAGTTTTTCCAACTGCGCTCTTAGAGCTTGCAGAGGCAATGAAGCTGATCCATGTCCACGCAAAGGAATGGCATGTTGACACAGATAAGATCGTGGTACAGGGATGCTCGGCAGGTGGACATCTTGCCGCCAGTCTGGGCGTGTTCTGGCATGAAAAATGGCTGGCAGAGAAGGCTGATACAACAAATGATGTGTTACGTCCGGCAGGAATGTTGTTATGTTATCCGGTCATTACGTCCGGAAAATATGCACACAGGGGATCATTTGAAAGTCTGTTGCGGGGACAGTATACGGAAGAGATGTTAGAGCGCACCTCTTTGGAAAAGCAGGTTTCAGAGTACACGCCAAAGGCATTTATCTGGCATACTTACACGGATAAAAGCGTTCCGGTCCAAAATTCACTGCTTTTGATCGAGGCAATGAAAGAATATGAGATACCGGTTGAATTTCATATGTACCCGGTTGGCGACCATGGGCTGGCAACCTGTGACAAATGGAGTCTCACATCGGATGGAAGAGGCATTCAGGAAGAATGTCAGAGCTGGCTTCCATTAGCAAAAAAATGGTTATCCTATTTCTAGGATAACCATTTTTTATTCATGATAACGATGTTCGTAAAGCGTTTATTCTATTATTTTACAATGATCTTTACGAATTTTTTCTTTCCACGTTTTAATACAAGTCCGTCTGCTCCGAACGCATCTGCGTTGTAGGATGCCTTGATGTCGGTTACTTTTTCATCGGCAAGGGAAACACCGCCCTGCTCTACGGCACGTCTTGCATCGGAACGGGATGGAGCCAGTCCTGATTTTACGAGGAGTGCGAGGATATCCAGGTCTCCATCTGCAAAGTCTGCGGCAGAAAGCTCTGTGGTTGGCATGTGAGCAGAATCACCGCCACCTGCAAATAATGCGTGAGAAGCATTTTTCGCTTTGGTTGCTTCTTCTTCGCCGTGAACCAGTTTCGTTAATTCGAAAGCGAGGATCTCTTTGGCTTCGTTTAACTGTGCACCTTCCCAGCTTTCCATTGCATCGATCTCTTCGAGAGGAAGGAAGGTCAGCATACGGATACATTTTAAAACATCAGAGTCTGCAACGTTTCTCCAGTACTGGAAGAAATCGAATGGAGAAGTTTTTTCCGGATCAAGCCATACAGCACCAGACTGTGTTTTACCCATCTTTTTGCCCTCGGAATTTAACAGAAGGTTGATGGTCATAGCATAAGCATCTTTGCCTAATTTACGACGGATCAGTTCGGTACCGCCTAACATATTGCTCCACTGGTCATCGCCACCAAACTCCATGTTACAGCCGTATTTCTGGTATAAGGTGTAGAAGTCGTAGCTCTGCATGATCATGTAGTTGAACTCTAGGAAGCTTAAGCCTTTTTCCATACGCTGTTTGTAACATTCAGCGGTCAGCATACGGTTGACGGAGAAATGAGCACCTACCTCGCGCAGTACGTCGATGTAGTTTAAATCCATCAGCCAGTCGGCGTTGTTTACCATGAGTGCCTTTCCATCGGAGAAGTCGATGAAGCGGCTCATCTGTTTCTTAAAGCAGTCGCAGTTGTGCTGGATGGTCTCCGGTGTCATCATCTGGCGCATATCGGTACGGCCGGATGGGTCACCGATCATAGCGGTACCGCCACCGATCAGGGCGATCGGTTTGTTTCCTGCCATCTGGAGACGTTTCATCAGGCAAAGTGCCATGAAATGTCCAACATGCAGACTGTCAGCGGTCGGATCAAAGCCAATGTAGAAAGTAGCTTTTCCGTTGTTGATCAGATCTTTGATCTCTTCTTCATCTGTTACCTGCGCGATCAGACCGCGGGCAACTAATTCATCATATAATGTCATAAGTCCCTCCTAAAATAAAAATATGGAATAGAATGTACATTTTGCAGTCATTCTATGAGTAAGAATAAAAAAACCCCGTCCTTAGAAAAGGACGAGGATATCAACCCGTGTTACCACCTTTGTTTGCAAACAGCTCACACTGTATGCCTCTGCGAGTGTCAATCAACACTCCGGTGTGCGTAACGAACACCACTCCGTCGCAGCCTACTGGATCGTGATCGTTCGGTGCGAAGCTCAGGGATGTATTCAAAATAAAAGTGCCACGCGCCTCTCATCAACCGGTTGCTCTCTGTCTGGTCTTTTTTATCTTTACTTTTTCCCTTCAAAGCTGTTCACGTTTGAAATTAAGGCTATTATAGATTCGGTGAGATGGATTTGTCAATCATTAATTTAGAAAAAGACAGAGATGATTGTATTTTAAAGAGAAAAATGTTACGATAAAAGAAGAGTTTTGAGCGAAAAACAGGGGCATGGGAGGAAGTAACCATGAATAAAAAAGCGGTTTCTGCGATCAGTATCGCAGTATTGGCAGGTGCATTATTTTTACAGGCAATGGTAGCAGGTGGTGTTGCCAGCACGGAGATGGGGATGGTGATGGATGCCATGCGCGTTCTGCTTCGCTCGGATTATTTGTATTATGAGTTAAATTCCATCAATGGTGCGGAAGAGACAAAAGAAAAAATATGGGTGGATATGATCTCTGGAAGCTGGGTAGAGGAGCTTACGGTATCGGATGATGATGGCGTTACCGTATCCTGGCTGCGCTATTCGGACGGAACCGAGGAATGGTGGAATTACGGACAGACCGGATGGGAGCCGGCTGAGAGTGTCAGCAGGGCACCGGGCTTAAGTGTCATTACAGATTTTGCACTTGGGGTTGATGCAATCGCAGATACCCAGGTTATAGAGGAAGAAGATGGCAGCAAGGAGATCATCTTTACGCTTGCAGACGAAATGTACGAAAAGCACAAGGAAGAGATGCTTGATCTGCTGGGGGAAGAAAACGACGACGAAAAAACACAGAGCATTACCTACCAGCAGTATTTGGATACCAGCCTCGATGATGCCAGCTTTACCTATAAGATTGATGAAAAAGGGGCTTTGACGGAGGTGGATTTCTCCGTCGATGTGACACAGCCCCAGATTCTGTTAAAAGGTGCCGGAACCTATGAATTGGGTAACACGACGACACGTCAGATGGGATATACCACAGAAATCGTCAGTGGAAAACGTGGCGAAGTTCCCGAGAAGATCCGTCAGTGTCAGGCACAGGTGGAGGGATTATAGGAGTGGGTGTTCGGCTCTAGCTTTTAGTCTGGCATAACGGCGGTCGATCTCGTGTTGTATTTCCTGTGTGATGGCTTTATAGGGTTCAGATGCAAGGTGTTTTGTTCTGCCCATCATGGCGAGAAAGTCGGCGACCGGGATTTTCTTTTTTGCCTTTTCCGGATCATAATTAAGAGTTGTAATACCGCGTTCTATTTCATAGAGCGGAAAATAGCAACAATTTACAGCAGCGGTGATGACATCCCGCTCTGTTTTTGGGTTATCTCCCCAGTTGAGAGGACAGGCGGAGATGGCTTTGACATAGGCAGTGCCAAAGTCTCTTGCGTAGGCAGCTGCTTTGGCAGCCTTGCGGATAAAGTCGGCAGGGTTGCTTTCTGCTACGGTTGCAACGTAAGGAAGATGCGTTGCCGCCATAAGTTCCGGCATATCTTTGTGAAAAAAGCGTTTTCCAAACTGGTCTTTGCCGAGATGGGAGGTCGAGCTTTTGGCTCCCATCGGAGTCGAGTAGGAGAGCTGGTAACCGGTGTTCATATAGCCGCCGTTATCGTATTCAAACAGGATGAGATGATGACCGCGCAGTGCTGTTCCGATAGCGGAGCCCATTCCGATATCCAGTCCACCGTCTCCGCTTACCATGATAAAGGTGATGTTTCCTTCCGGGTATTCGCCCCGTTTTTGTTTTTGATGAAAGACTTCTACCAGTCCGCTTAACGTTGCCGCACCGTTCTGGAACAGGTTGTGCAGATAAGGCACGCGGAACGAGGTCTTTGGATATGCGGTTGTGACGACCATGCCGCATCCAGTCTGAAATAATAGCACGACATTTCCTTCAATTCCCATTAACAAAAGATTTAAATTGATCGGGATCCCGCAGCCCGGACAGGCACCATGTCCCGGTGCAAGCCGTTTTGGCATGGCGGTCGCATCTTTTAAGGCACCACCATGTACCTGCATTTTGCCGGATTCTGCATCAAAGGTGCAGGTGGTGATGCCGGGAGAGCAGGCTTCTTCGGTGATAGGCGCGAAGTAGGCAGGCTGTTTTTGCGTGAATGAGTCTGTTCCCGGTGTGATCCCATAATAATCAAATTCTTTTGCGTTGTTTTTTGCCGCTTCTTCAAATAATGCGAGGGCATCTTCAACAAAATAGTCTTTTCCACCGAGTCCGTAAATGCGGGTCAAAATACGGATCGGATGACCGGAAACTGTATTTTCCTGCAATGCAGCGCGCAGCTCTAAGGACATGTTTCCGCCACCTGCACCATAACTGTCCTGACGATCCGCAGCAAGGATCACTTTGGCATGGCTGCAGTAATGCCGGAGCTCTTCTGCCGGAAACGGACGCAGCACATGAAGCGTGACAACACCGGCTTTTATGCCTTTTGCGCGGAGCTCATCGACTGCCACGCAGGCGGTATGGTAGGAGGAGCCGACAAGAAAAAGCAGAATCTCGGCATCTTCGTGGCAGTAGCCGCTCACGGTTTTGTGTTTTCTGCCGGATAACTGTGAATAGGTATCAAACAGTTTCGGCAGGGCTTCTTTTGCCTCGTCCATGGCGAGGGAGATCTGGTAGCGGTTGTTGATCACATCCGGTTCATTCATATAAGAGCCGATGGAAACAGGATGCGAAAGGTCAAGAACATGATAGGTGGCATGTTTTTCTCCGATAAAATCCTGGACGGTCGAATCGTCCTCAAATACATAGCATTTCTGTTTCTGATGGCTGGTAAAAAATCCGTCAAATGCGACAGCAACCGGCAGACTGACCTGTTCGGCGAGTTTTAATGCGATCAGGTTAAAGTCATAGACCATCTGTGGGGAATCGGCAAACAGGATGATCCATCCGGTGTTTAACAGATACATGACATCGCTGTGGTCGCCTTTGATACAGAGTGGACCGGAAATGGTGCGGCATGCAACATTCATGACCATGGGCATACGGGTACCGGACTGGACTGGAAACTGCTCTAACGCATAGAGCAGTCCGTTTGCACTTGTGGCATTAAATACCCTGCCACCGCCGGCAGATGCTCCGTAACAGATGCCTGCGGCACTGTGTTCGCCCTCGGCGGCGATCAGGCTGATATCGTGAAGCCCCTGCGCCCCCATCAAGTCCAGATTTTCTGCAATCTGTGTGGATGGAGTGATCGGATAGTATCCCATAACGTGGTAATTGATCTGTTTTGCCGCATAGGCTGCAAGTTCATTGCCGCTTTCGTAGAGAATTTTCTGGGAAGCGCGCTGATTGGTTTCTGTTTTGTTCATTATAAGATACCTCCGTCTACACGTTTTTCAGTCAGATAAGAATCACTGGTGATCCAGGAGTTTGCACCGGCTTTTTGATAATCAGGTGGTGCTATCAGCAGGTCGCGGTTTAAACGTTCATGTGGCTTTTTTTCATAATCGCGCTCCAAGGCAGTCACAAGGGCAGCCGTCGGGCAGACTGCCACGCAGCGCAGACATCCTTTGCAGTGGGTATAATCGAGACCGCTGTTTTTCATGGCAGGTTTTCCCTTGTAAGTGCCCGGCAGGAACTGAAAGACAAAATCCGGACAGGCGGAATCGCACAGACCGCAATGAATACATTTTTCGGGGAGAAACAGCGGGATATAGCCTTCTCTGGAGGCAGACAGGTCATTGGAGATCGTGCTTCCGATGCGCGGATTGACCCCGCCGATCGGGGCATTTTGATAACCCCAGACATAGTTTTCGGATCCACCGTTTGAAGAACCGGGATCTGTGACAACGTTTGATGGAACGGGGGCTGTGCCAGCAGAGAGGGAGAGCGACGACAGATTTTCATAGCCGGCGCGCAGTCCTTTTAAGTTTGCCTCGATCAGGCTGGGATATTTTTTTCCTACACTTTCTGCACAGAGAGCTTCTGCCATGGAAAGGGGAACAAAGCCGGAAGCTTTGGCAAGGGCACCTAACATGACCATGTTGATGCGGGATTTACACTTCATGGCAATGGAAAGCGCATCAATACAATGCAGTGTTCCGGTGGAAATATTGTATTTTTCTGCCGCTTCTGTTGCGGATAATGAAGTATTTAGAACAATCTGGCTATCCCTGCTGATCCCGGAGAGAACCGGGTAGGCGGAGATGAGTCCCTCGTGGAAAATGCCCAGAAGATGTGGATGGGTAACCGGGCTGTTGATCCGGAGGGAAACATCGTCCATACACCAGCGAATGTATGCTTTGACCGGAGAACCTCTTTTTTCGGAGCCGTAGCTTGAGAAGCTTAAGGCGTTGAGCTTTAAATAGAGGGCACCGAGTTCGCCGAGCAGTTTTCCACAGAGATTTGCGCCGAGTCCGCCAATACTTTCCAATCGTATTTCATAATAACCGTATTCGTTTGTAACGGGTAGTTTGACCGAATCATTCATAGATAGACCCCTTTCGTTAAGTGACATATTTCACTGCTAGTATGGTAATTTTTCGGAAAAAATATGCGTATTCCGGCAGAAAAGGCAGGCAGGATCACTCTTTACAATGGGGGAAAAAGTTTGTAGAATAGACACGGATATTTGGAAAAGAGGGTTAGCATGACAAAAGACAGACAGAAACAATTTGATCAAAGAAGTATGATGGGAACCATCTATGTGCTTCTCTCCGCGGTATGTTTTAGCACCGGCGGTGTCCTGATCAAGACGATCCCGTGGGGGTCGGTGGCGATCCAGGGAGCGAGGAGCATATTTTCCACAATCGTGATCGCATCGTATATGATGATGGTCCATCAGAAGTTTGTGTGGAATAAAACTGTGGTGTTTGGTGCGATCTGCAACACGGCCATGGCATTTACTTTTGTGGCGGCAACGAAAATGACATCCGCGGCAAATGCGATCGTGCTGCAGTTTACAGAGCCGATCTTTGTGATCCTTCTGGTCTGGCTTTTATATAAGAAGAAACCGGGAAAAGATGCCATCATCTGTTGCGCGCTGGTGTTTAGCGGTATTTTGTGTTTCTTTTATGAATCGTTAAGTGGCGGCGGACTGGCGGGAGATCTGCTTGCGGTATTTTCGGGATTTGCCTATGCACTGGTCATGATGATGAAGCGGTTTCCGGGGGCGGATTTTGAATCGTCTCTGATCGTCAGTAATATTTTCAGTATCATCATCGGCTTTCCGTTTTATACCGGGGAGAGCAGTCAGACACCGGAGATCTGGCTGTTTGTGGTGTTGCTTGGTGTGATACAGTTCGGCTGTTCCTATCTGTTCTTATCAAAGGGGCTGGAGCGGGTAACGCCGGTTGCGGCATCGCTGACTTCGACGATCGAGCCGATCTTAAATCCAATCTTAGTCGCCATTTTCTGTGGAGAGACCATTGGAGGGATCGCACTGATCGGAGCGGTTCTTGTGGTTGGTTCGGCTGGTGTATACAGTGTCAGGCAGGCGGCTGGCAAGACAACTTAATAAAGATAAAAAAGATGACAGGATAGCAGAAGCAGCTATCCTGTTTTTTCATGCGGAAAGCGGACATCACGAGAAATTTCTTACCTAAATTTTACAGAAGTGTGCACATATTCTTTACAATCCGGGCGTAGCATAGCAATGAAAAATAGAGAGAGAAGAGAATGAGGAGAGCACATGAAACAGACACTTGTGTGGGCACATCGCGGAGCCAGTGGCTATGCACCGGAAAATACGATGGAAGCCTTTGAAAAAGCAGCAGAAATGAAAGCAGACGGGATCGAACTGGATGTCCAGATGACAAAGGATGGCGAACTGGTTGTCATCCATGATGAGACGATCGACAGAACCAGTGATGGACATGGCTGGGTAAAGGATCTTACTTATGCAAAACTGTCCTCCCATAATTTTAATAAAACACATCCGGAATATAAGGATACAAGGATACCCACATTGGAAGAGGTATATGAGTGGATAAAAGGGACAGATCTCACGCTGAATGTGGAAATCAAGACGGGCGTGGTATTTTATCCCGATATTGAGGACCGGGTACTTGATCTGACAGCGCGTTACGGGATCGAAGATAAGGTTATTTATTCGTCCTTCAATCATTACAGTGTAAGAAAGATCAAGGAATTAAATCCCGATGCCAAAACCGGAATGCTCTACAGTGACGGCATTATCAATCCGGTCAGCTATGGTCATTATGTCGTAAATGCCGATGCAATGCACCCGGCACTGTATAACTTACAGTTTGAAGGCTTCATGGAGGATTGCAGAAAGCACAACCGGAAGGTGCACGTCTGGACGGTAAATAAGGAGGAGTACATGCGTATGGTCTGCGAGATGCAGGTGGATGCCATGATCACCAATTACCCAGATCTGGGCAAAAAAATCGCGGCAGAGTATACAGACGGAAAATTACAGCCGGAACTGGTGTTAGCCCTTCAGGAAAAGAAACGGACGATGGCATGATGCAGGAATATTTTGCAGAAGAGGGATTTCGCGGATTTATGCGCGGCGTGGTGGAGCCGTACTTAAAAAAATATCAGAAAAAGGGATATTTTAACAGCTTTGATGGTGCACCGCTGTTTTATTACACCTATTGTCAGGCGGATGCAAAAACGGCACTTGTGATCTCCCATGGATTTTGTGAGTTCGCGGAAAAATATCAGGAACTGATCTATTACTTTTTGCAGGAAGGCTGCTCGGTCTACATCTTGGAGCACCGGGGACATGGCTATTCGAAACGGGAAACCGGGGATGTGCAGAAAGTCCACATCACACATTTTGAGGATTACATAAGAGATTTTGCCTGTTTTGTGGAACACATCGTGGGAAACAGGGAAGAGAGTAAAGTCTTATTTGCACATTCCATGGGAGGCGCGATCGCAGTGCGTTATCTGGAAGAATACCCGGATGTATTTGACGGAGCGATCCTTTCGGCACCGATGCTAAAGCTGCAGACCGGAGCTTATCCTGAAAAGATCGCAGAGCTGATCGCTGCATATTTTACGGCGACAGGCAGGGGAGAACGGTATGCGGCAGGCCAGGGAGGCTTTGATGACACACCGGATTTTGCGGGCAGCAGCTGTATTTCAAAAGAGCGGTACAGCTATGTATATGGAAAACGAAAAAAAGACTTACAGTATCAGACCTACGGAGCGACATACCGATGGCTGTATGAAGCATTAAAAGCAACCGGATCTCTTCGAAAACGGAGAAATCTGGATCAGATAAAAACTCCCATCCTGCTGTTTGAAGCGGGACGGGACCATATGGTTGGAAATGATGTGATCGAACAGGCAGCAGAGGAGATCGCAGGGGCAAAACTGATACGGATGGAACATTCGAAACACGAAATCTTTAACGCAGACGAAAAAACAAGAAGCAGTTACTACGAAACCATATTCAAATTCATCACGCAGTTGCAGGAGCAGAAGGAAGAAGATCAATATGAAGAAAAAATTAGAGAAACTCGAAAAATACTGGGTACTTTATGATGTGGGAAATTCGGCGTTCGCGCTGTTACTTTCTACGATCATACCAATTTATTTTAAAAACATGGCAGCAGCGGCAGGTATTGCAAATGCGGATTCTACTGCATATTTAAGTTATGCCATTTCGATTTCCACAGTGATCGTTGCAATTTTAGGACCGGTCCTTGGTGCCGTGGCAGATCATAAAAACCGCAAAAAGCCGTTGTTCACCTTTTTTATGATGATGGGTGTACTGGGATGCGCCGGTCTGGCACTTCCGACTGGGGTCATTGCTTTTCTGGCAGTTTTTGTGATCGCCAAGGTGGGATTTTCCGGAAGCCTGATCTTTTACGACTCGATGTTAGTGGATGTTACGACCGACGAGCGGATGGATGAGGTCTCTTCCCAGGGATTTGCCTGGGGCTATATCGGAAGCTGCGTTCCGTTTGTGATCAGCCTGGGACTGATCCTTGGAGCAGATCAGATCGGATTGTCGGGAACCGCAGCAATGATGATCGCGTTTGCGATAAATGCAGCATGGTGGGGGCTTGTGACGATACCACTGCTCCGCAACTATAAACAGAATTACTATGTGGAGAGTACAGGGCGCATTACTGCAAAGCAGTCACTGTCCCAGCTTGCAGAGATCTTTGGCGAGATCAGAAATGATAAGAAAGTGTTACTGTTCCTGCTCTCCTTCTTCTTTTACATTGATGGTGTGTATACCATTATAGAAATGGCAACTTCTTATGGAAAAGATGTCGGCATCAGCGATACCAGTTTACTACTGGCGTTACTGCTGACACAGATCGTGGCATTTCCATGTGCCATCCTTTTTGGAAGACTGACCAAACAGTTTGAGACGGGAAACCTGATCATGGTCTGCATCGGAGCTTACTTTTGCGTAGCAGTGTACGCACTGTGGCTGGATGCGGCATGGAAATTCTGGATGATGGCAACGTTTGTAGGCGTTTTTCAGGGTGCGATCCAGGCATTATCGCGTTCCTACTATGCAAAGATTATTCCAAAGAACAAGTCATCGGAGTATTTTGGAATTTTTGATATTTTTGGAAAAGGGGCATCTTTTATGGGAACGATGCTGATGGGAGTTTCCACACAGTTATTTCATACATCAAAAGCAGGTGTAGCTGCGATCGCCGGCATCATTGCAGTAGGATTTGTCCTGTTCGGGCTGCAGAAGAAGGCGCCGGAGCTGGAAAACGAGATAGGGGAGATCGGTATTGTCGAAGAAAGGGTCTAAAAAGAACAAAAGCAGAATAAACATAAAAGGAGAAACTACGGGAGTTTTACCCTTGTCGCTGGAAGAACAATTAAAAGAACAGATGGAAGCACCGATGGTACGGCTTCGTTATGCCTGTGCCATCGATGTCATGCAGGGAAAACTGCGGATGTTAAATGCGGACCTGACGGAACAGAAAAACCGTCAGGTCGTTCGCAGTATGTCAGCAAGGATCAAGAGCACGGACAGTATTATAAAGAAGCTGTTGCGCAAAGGAAGGGAAGTAACCTTTGAAGAAGCAGTGGAAACATTAAATGATATTGCAGGAATAAGAGTTGTCTGTTATTTCTGTGATGATATCTATGAGGTGGCAGAACTGATCCGCAGACAAAAAGACATTAAGATCCGCAAGGAAAAAGATTATGTGAAAAATCCGAAAAAAAGCGGATATCAGAGTATCCATCTGATCGTGGGGGTTCCGGTTACTTATTTAGATCAGACGGAAGAGATCCGGGTGGAAATACAGATCCGTTCCTTTGCCATGGATTACTGGGCAGAACTCGATACCCAGATGTGTTATAAGAAGGATGCCGGGGCACTTGAAAATGTAGAAAAGCAGATCAAGGCGTATTCGGATGTGATTGCCGGGGTGGATAATCAGATGTTAGAGCTGCGAAAATGTATCGAAAAGATGTGAAGAAACCTTTACTTTTATTTTACTCATATTTTACACAACTTATCCTTTATATTTTACATGACGGGAATAAAGTGTTTCTTGTAATCAAGAAAAAGAAAACAAGAAAAGAGGAATAAAAAGATGAAAAAGAAAGTAATGTGTGTGTTATTAACAGGAATGATGGCAGCAAGTATGATGGCTGGATGTGGAAACAGCAGCAATACAACAAATGCAGGAACAGATGCAGCAGCAACAAGCGACGCGACAGCAGATGCAGCAACAACCGATGCTCCGGCAGAAAGCGAAGCAGCTGATACTTCAGCAGATGCAGCAGGCGATTTTGATACAAGCGAATATATTAATGTAACTTCCCGTGAGGATGGTTCCGGTACCAGAGGCGCATTCATCGAACTGTTTGGCATTGAAGAGAAAAATGATGCAGGCGAGAAAGTAGACTACACAACGGAGGAAGCAAATATCACAAACAGCACCGATGTTATGATGACAACTGTTGCAGGCGATGAATATGCGATCGGTTATATCTCACTCGGTTCTTTAAATGATACCGTAAAAGCAGTTGCGATCGATGGAGCAGATGCTACCGTGGAAAACATCAAGAGCGGTTCTTATACGATCGCAAGACCTTTTAACATTGCAACCAAAGGCGAAGTAAGCGAAGTAGCACAGGATTTCATGAACTTCATCTTAAGTGCAGACGGACAGAGCGTAATTTCTGACAATGGTTACATCACAGTAAGCGACGATGCAGCAGCATTTGAGTCAAATGGAGCAGAAGGAAAGATCGTCGTTGCAGGTTCATCTTCTGTAACACCTGTTATGGAGAAGTTAAAAGAGGCTTATACCGCAGTAAATACAGGCGCTGAGATCGAGATCCAGGAAAGTGACTCAACCACAGGAATGACAGCTGCAATGGACGGAACCTGTGACATCGGTATGGCATCCCGTGAATTAAAAGACTCTGAGACAGAGGGCGGCTTAACAGCAACCGTGATCGCAATGGATGGTATCGCAGTTGTTGTAAACAATGATAATCCAACCACAAACCTTACCAAAGATGATGTAAACGGAATTTTCCGTGGCGAGATCACCACATGGGATGAAGTTTCCAAATAAAGATGGTTAAGAAAACAAATCTTTGAAATGGGACCGGAAGAGAACAGACCTCTTCCGGTTTTTAGAGAATGATCAGGAGAAGCATATGAACAAAGTAAAAGAAAAAATCATGGAAGTGGTATTCCTCTTTACGGCAGTGGTGTCGATCATTGCGGTGGCTTTGATTTGTATATTTCTGTTTGCCAACGGATTTCCGGCAATGCAGAAGATCGGTGTGATGGATTTCCTTCTGGGGAAGACATGGAAACCGACCAATAACATTTTTGGCATTTTCCCTATGATCCTGGGAAGTATTTATGTGACAGGTGGTGCACTGCTGATTGGTGTGCCGATCGGGATCTTAATGTCTATTTTTATGGCGCGGTTCTGTCCACAGAAACTGTACCGCGTATTAAAACCGATCGTAGATCTTCTGGCAGGGATTCCGTCTATCGTATATGGTTTTTTTGGACTGGTCGTCATTGTACCATTTGTCAGAGAGCATTTTAAAGGAAATGGACAGAGTATCCTTACGGCATCGGTACTGCTTGGGATCATGATCCTGCCAACCATTATCGGAGTGTCAGAGTCAGCGATCCGCGCAGTTGAGGAAAGCTATTATGAGGGTGCGCTTGCCCTTGGTGCAACGCATGAGAGAAGTGTCTTTACCGTAATCGTGCCGGCAGCAAAATCAGGAATTATGGCGGCAGTGGTACTTGGAGTGGGACGTGCGATCGGAGAAACGATGGCAGTTATGATGGTTGCCGGAAATCAGGCGCGTGTGCCGCACAGTATCTTTAAGGGAGTCAGAACACTGACTGCCAATATTGTCATGGAAATGGGATATGCGACTGACCTGCACAGGGAAGCGCTGATCGCAACCGGTGTGGTATTGTTCGTATTTATTCTGATCATTAACATATCGTTTTCTGTTTTAAAGAGAAAAGGAGGCGAGAGATAACATGGGAGAAGCAATCAATAAACAGAGTTTTTCGGATAAACTCAAGTCTTACCGGAAGCATCCCGGTTCCTTTGTACTCCTGCTTCTGGTTTTGATCGCCGCCGTTCTTACGATCGGTGTGCTGGTTTTTCTGGTCGGATACATTCTGATCCGCGGCATCCCGTTTTTAAAACCATCGCTGTTTGCCTGGAATTATACTTCGGATAATGTTTCCATGCTGCCGGCTATGGTAAATACCTTATTTATGACACTGTTAGCACTGGTGATCTCCATTCCGTTTGGCGTGGGAGCTGCAATCTATCTGGTGGAGTATGCCAAAAAAGGAAACAAGCTGGTAGAGATCGTGCGGGTTACCGCAGAGACATTAGCCGGTATTCCTTCTATTATCTATGGACTTTTCGGTATGCTGTTTTTTGTTACGGCACTGCACTGGGGCTATTCGATGCTGGCAGGAGCCATGACACTTGCCATCATGGTACTGCCAACTATCATGCGGACCACGGAGGAGGCACTTCTTTGTGTGCCGGATTCGTTCCGTGAGGGAAGTTTTGGATTAGGAGCAGGAAAGCTGCGTACCATATTTAAGATCGTGCTGCCATCGGCAATACCGGGTATCTTATCCGGTATCATCCTTGCCATCGGACGTATCGTAGGCGAGACGGCTGCACTGATCTATACATCCGGTACGGTGGCAGGAATAGCAGGATTTCTGGATTCAGGACGTACACTTGCCATTCACATGTATTCTCTGTCGAGAGAGGGAATGCACACAAATGAAGCATACGCAACGGCGGTGGTACTGCTTGTCATCGTGTTGCTGATCAATGGTGTATCTTCTCTGATCGCAAAGAGATTTGAAGCACCACGCGATTAAATAGAAAATAAGAGGAAAAAATTATGGCGGAAAAATTTAAAGTATCAAACCTGGATTTATATTATGGCGATTTTCATGCCTTAAAAGATGTCAATATGAATATAGAAGCAAATGAGATCACTGCTTTTATCGGACCGAGCGGATGTGGAAAATCCACATTTTTAAAGAGCTTAAACCGGATGAACGATCTGGTGGAGGGATGCCGCATTACCGGAAATGTTTTGCTGGACGGAGAGGACATTTACAAGGGAATGGATGTCAATCTGCTCAGAAAGCGTGTCGGAATGGTATTCCAGAAACCAAACCCGTTCCCGATGAGCATTTACGATAACATCGCATATGGACCAAGAACGCACGGAATCCGTTCCAAGGCAAAGCTGGATGAGATCGTGGAAAAATCCCTGCGGGATGCAGCCATCTGGGATGAGGTAAAAGACCGACTGAAAAAGAGTGCACTTGGCATGTCCGGTGGACAGCAGCAGAGACTCTGTATTGCAAGGGCACTGGCAGTAGAGCCGGAAGTCATCTTAATGGATGAGCCGACTTCGGCACTGGACCCGATCTCGACCTCCAAGATCGAGGATCTGGTCATTGAATTAAAGAAAAAATATACCATTGTCATGGTAACACACAATATGCAGCAGGCAGTCCGTGTATCGGATAAGACGGTTTTCTTCCTGCTGGGTGAAGTCATTGAGAGCGGGGATACCGAAAAATTATTCTCTGTTCCAAAGGATAAGCGGACCGAAGATTACATTACCGGACGTTTCGGATGATGACAGAAAGGAGAAGAGCAGAAAATGAGAAACAGATTTGACAGACAGCTTTTAGAGCTGAACAATGAATTGATCCAGATGGGTGGACTGATCGAGCAGGCGATCGAGATGGGGATCTCTGCTTTGATCAAACAGGATGTGGAAAAGGCGAAACAGGCAATGGAATTTGATGAGGAAGTGGATCATCAGGAGCGGGAGATCGAGAGCCTCTGTATGAAACTGTTATTGCAGCAGCAGCCGGTGGCAAGGGATCTGCGTCTGATCTCTGCAGCATTGAAGATGATCACGGATATGGAGCGTATCGGAGACCATGCGGCAGATATTTCAGAAATGACAATCTTAATGTCCGGTTCAAAATACGAGGGAAACCAGATCAGCATTGATCTGATCAAAGATATGGCAAAGGAAACCACCGATATGGTCATCAAGAGTGTCGATGCCTTTGTTAAAAAAGATTTAGAGCTGGCACACTGGGTCATCAAGCGGGATGATGTTGTGGATGATCTGTTTGCCGCTTACCGCAGACAGATGATAGACAAGATCAATGAAAACGTAAAAAATGGCGAGCAGGCGACGGATATGCTGATGGTAGCAAAATATTTTGAGCGTATCGGAGATCATGCGACCAACATCGCTGAGTGGGTCATCTACTCCATTACAGGCGAGCATGATGATTAAAAAATAAGAAAAAAGTTCCATTTAAAACGTGTTTTCAACAGATTTTACACAGATTTTACATAAAAAATACGCTTTATTTACATACTTAGCAGTTTGTTGAATTGCAAAATGTGTGGAAATAAGGTATAAATAAAATGTATGTAAAAAATGAGTAAAAGATACGAAAGTGTAAAAGGAGACACGAAATGGATATTTTTGGGATACTGACGTTACTTGGCGGATTAGCGATGTTTCTCTATGGTATGAATGTGATGGGAGCCGGACTGGAAAAGATGTCGGGCGGTAAATTAGAGCGCATTTTAGAGAATTTAACCTCCAATCCGTTTAAAGCAGTATTATTAGGAGCTGGCGTTACTGCAGTGATACAGTCTTCGTCTGCAACCACGGTTATGGTAGTGGGTTTTGTTAATTCCGGTATTATGAAACTGTCACAGGCAGTCGGCATCATTATGGGTGCCAATATCGGTACGACCGTTACCTCCTGGCTGTTAAGCCTGACCGGTATTGAGGGTGGCAGCTTTTTTGTTCAGATGTTAAAACCATCTTCTTTCTCACCAATCCTGGCGATGATCGGTATTATCCTTACCATGTCAGCCAAGAGTGACCAGAAGAAGGATATCGGACAGATCTTACTGGGATTTTCTGTGCTGATGTTTGGTATGGAGACCATGAGTGGTGCGGTAGAGCCATTGGCAGATGTTCCGGAGTTTACCAACATGCTTACCATGTTCAATAACCCGGTACTCGGTGTGCTTACCGGTGCAATCCTTACGGCAGTGATCCAGAGTTCTTCTGCTTCGGTTGGTATTTTACAGGCATTGTCCGTAACAGGCGGATTCACCTATGGTTCTGTCCTTCCAATCATCATGGGTCAGAACATCGGAACCTGCGTTACCGCAATGATCTCCTCTGTTGGCGCTAACAAGGGGGCAAAACGTGCTGCTTTTGTGCATTTGTATTTTAATATTATAGGAACCGTTCTGTTCATGCTTGTATTTTATACAGGAAATGCGATCTTCCACTTTTCATTTACCAATGAGACAGTAGGGGTGGCGGGAATTGCAGCGATCCATACGATCTTTAATATCTTTGCAACCGTTGTGCTGCTTCCGTTTACCAAAGGACTGGAGAAGCTGGCATATCTTACCCTGCCAAAGACTCCGGACGAGCAGAAACAGGAAGAGGATGTTTTTGTTATCTTAGACGACCGCTTCTTAAGCAGTCCTGCATTTGCGATTGAGCAGTGTCATTCTCTAGTCAATCAGATGGCAGAGATGACCAAAGCCGGATTTTTAGAGGCAATGGAAGTGCTGACCGATTATTCCGAAGAAAAGATCGAAGATGTGATCGCAAAAGAAAACCGTGTAGACACCTATGATGATAAGATCAGTGCTTATCTTACCAAATTAAGCAGTCAGGACTTATCTTACAAAGACAGCTTGAAAGTAACCTCGTTACTGCATTGTCTGACCGATTTTGAGCGAATTTCCGACCATTCCATCAATGTTGCAGAAAATGCACAGCAGATGAACAAGGATGGCGTGGCATTCTCGAAAAAGGCAAAAGAAGAAATGCGCATTTACGGGGAAGCAGTAGCCGATATCTTAAACCGTACCACAAAATCATTTGTGGATGGAAATATTGATCTGGCGCGTACCGTAGAGCCGTTAGAGGAAGTCATCGACGA
>JBNMKU010000042.1:0-19004 GCA_050874505.1 Roseburia sp.
CCTGTACTAATCTTTTTTTGACTATGCCAAAAATTGGTCAAATCTTGGTCAAAACCCCTTGACCAACTATATATTTTAGTACATCCACGCTCTGAAACCCTTGATTTTCCTGCATTCCTACTTATCAATAGACTTCATCGTCGGGAACAGCAGCACGTCTCTGATCGCCGGGCTGTTTGTCATCATCATGACCATACGGTCAATTCCGAAGCCGATACCACCTGTCGGAGGCATACCGATCGCAAGTGCATTTAAGAAGTCCTCGTCTAAATGATTTGCTTCCTCATCGCCTGCTGCAAGCAGAGCTTCCTGCGCTTCGAAACGTTTTCTCTGATCCTCCGGATCATTTAACTCGGAGTAAGCGTTTGCCATCTCCCAGCCGTTCATGAAGAACTCGAAACGCTCTACATAATCCGGGTTCTCCGGTTTCTTCTTGGTCAGAGGAGAGATCTCGATCGGATGATCCATGACGAAAGTAGGCTGGATCAGGTGCTCTTCTACATATTCCTCGAAGAATAAGTTTAAGATATCACCTTTTTCGTGTCTCTCTTCGTACTCGATATGGTGCTCATCTGCTAATTTCTTTGCTTCCTCTGTTGTATGGATCTCGTTAAAATCAACATTTGCATATTTTTTAACAGCATCTAACATGGTAATGCGCTCGAATGGTTTGGATAAATCCATGGTGTGCTCACCATACTGGATGATCTCAGAACCGGTAACCTCTTTTGCCACATAGCGGTAAAGGTTTTCGGTCAGATCCATCATGCCGTGATAATCGGTGTATGCCTGATATAACTCCATCAGGGTAAATTCCGGATTGTGTCTGGTATCTAATCCCTCGTTACGGAATACACGTCCGATCTCATAGACACGCTCCATGCCACCTACGATCAGTCTCTTTAAGTATAACTCAAGAGAGATACGAAGACGTAAATCCTCGTCCAGTGCGTTAAAATGAGTCTCGAAAGGTCTTGCTGCTGCACCACCTGCGTTCTGAACTAACATCGGGGTCTCTACTTCCATGAAGCCCTGTCCATCCAGATAACGGCGGATCGTGCTGATCACTTTGGAACGTTTAACGAAAGTATCTTTTACTTCCTCGTTCATAATAAGGTCGACATATCTCTGACGATATCTGGTATCGGTATCGGTCAGTCCATGGAATTTCTCAGGAAGGATCTGTAAACTCTTGGAAAGCAGAACTACCTCTGTTGCATGGATGGAAATCTCGCCTGTTTTGGTTTTGAAAACAGTACCTTTGATTCCTAAGATATCACCAACATCGTATTTCTTGAAATCTTTGTAAGAATCCTCTCCGATATTGTCTCTTGCAACGTATGCCTGGATCTTACCCTTTAAATCCTGAATATTACAGAAAGATGCTTTACCCATAACACGTTTGAACATCATACGTCCGGCAACGGTTACCTCTGCGCCTTCCATTTCATCAAAATGCTCGCGGATATCTGTGGTGTGATGTGTCACATCATATTTTGTGATAACAAACGGGTCTTTGCCATTTGCCTGCAGCTCATGCAGCTTATCATAGCGAACCTGGATCAACTGGTTTAAATCCTGCTGGTTATTGTTCTGCTCTGCCATTTTCTTCCTCCTACTGGTATTAGTTTGCTCTGTGAATAGAAAGCACTTTGTATTCGAATTCTCCTGCCGGAGTCTCAACTTTTACGGTATCACCGACTTTTTTGCCTAATAATGCCTTGCCGACCGGAGATTCATTGGAAATCTTTCCTTTTAAGCTGTTTGCCTCGGTAGAACCAACGATCTTATACTCTAATTCCTCGTCAAACTCGCAGTCTAAGATCTTGATGTTGCATCCGATGCTTACTTTATCTAAGTCAGCCTCTTCCTCTACAACGACTTCTGCATTCTTTAAGATCTTCTCTAACTCCTCGATACGAGCCTCGATATCTCTCTGCTCGTCCTTTGCTGCATCATACTCTGCGTTCTCTGATAAGTCTCCCTGCTCTCTCGCCTCTTTGATCTTCTGAGAGACTTCTTTTCTGCGGACTACCTTTAAGTTTTCCAGTTCGTCCTCAAGTTTCTTCAATCCTTCGTAAGTCAGAATATTTTTCTTATCCATCGCTTTTACCCTTCTATTTGTATTTATTTTGTTATTGAAAAAATGCCGCCTCAAACCGGTCGCGGTATGGCTTTTTTCTTATGTTTTCCTGTCTCTTAACAATCACAGTATTATAACCGATAGGCACCACAATGTCAAGATTTGCCGCCTTTTCCCAGGGTTTTTTGTAGATTGGAATATAATGTTTGCCCAGACGGATCTGTCCATCGTAATATTTTCCCTGCCACTCAAAATCAAAAAGGATCGTATTTTTTACCGGATGAACCGTCGCATCCTTCCGCCTTATCATATACCGCTTGGAGATCGTCTTTACGATCAGCCCGTTCTCTTCATACATTTTCTCTGCAAACATGCGAAAATATGCAGGCCGCTCCGTATAGATCGTGATATCGTTCAGTTCCGCTCCGATCTGTTCCAATACCGACCGGCAGTCCTGCATCTGAAACTGTTGTGCCGATTTATCATCCTCATCTATGATCTCCACTCTGGCTTGCCCCGGCAGTATCTGTTTTGCCTGCAAAATTCCAAAATATACAGGTGCAAATTCTCCTAAAAATTCGTTGGCATATGACATTCCAATCCCCAGTCTGCATCATACTTGTCTTTCCACATTATATGACTGAACTTCCCGGAATAATGCCTCTAACTGCTCGTAATTTTCCACCTCATTGATCCTGCCGCGCAGCTTTGAGGAATTTTTATATCCTGCCGTGTACCATGCGGCATGTTTGCGGATCTCACGGATCCCGGTATATTCCCCCTTGAACTCAAGCTGCATCTTTGCGTGGCGCAGCAACATCTCTGTCATTTCAGAAAAATCCGGTTTTGGAAGCTGTTTTCCCGTCTCAAAATAATACAGGATCTGCCGGAAGATCCATGGATTTCCCTCTGCTCCCCTTGCGATCATAAAACCATCGCAGCCGGTCTGTCTCTCCATGGCGATCACATCCTCTGCAGTCAGAAGATCTCCGTTTCCGATGACCGGTATCGATACGCGCTCTTTTACCTGCCTTATGATATCCCAGTCCGCTTTTCCGGAATAAAACTGTTCTCTGGTCCTTCCGTGCACTGCCACCGCCGCTGCACCGGATTCTTCAGCAATATGCGCCATCTCAACTGCATTGACATGGTCCTCATCAAATCCTTTGCGGATCTTGACCGTGACTGGCTTTTGGATCGCCCGGACTGTTTTCTCGATGATCTCGCCCGCCAGCACGGGATTTTTCATCAGTGCAGAACCATCGCCGTTGTTGACCACCTTGGGCACCGGACAGCCCATATTGATATCTAAAATATCAAACGGACGGTCTTCAATCTGTTTTGCGATCTCACTGATGATATCCGGGTCGGAACCAAAAAGCTGAAGCGATACCGGATTTTCCCGCGGATCGATCGTTAAAAGTTCCTCTGTGTTTTTATTTTTGTATAAGATTGCTTTTGCACTTACCATCTCCATACAGAGAAGTCCTGCGCCCTGCTCCTTGCACAACAAGCGAAATGGCAGGTCCGTTACGCCTGCCATCGGTGCCAGTATTAAATTATTTTTCAGTGTCACATTTCCTATCTGCAACTGCTTTATTGTACTCATAATGATTTTATTTTCCCGGATTTACGATTCTGTTTTTTGTAGATAAGGTTCATGCCCTTTAAGGTCAGATTTGGATCATACACATCGATCGCTGTTGTTTCGTTTGCTATGATACGTCCAAGACCTCCTGTTGCCACTACTTTTACCTCGCCAAGACCGGATTCCTCGATCATATGACGGACGATATATTCGGTCTGTCCGATCTGTCCGTAAACAAGTCCTGCCTGCATACTTGAAATGGTCTCTTTTGCAAGAATACTCTCCGGCTTGCGGATCTCGATCTCCGGAAGCTTTGCTGCATCCTCCCACAATGCCTTTGCAGAAATACGGATACCAGGTGCTGTTACTCCGGAAAGAAATGCACCGTCCCTATCCACGAGATCGTAAGTCGTTGCCGTACCAAAGTCCAGAACCAGTACCGGACCGCCGTAAATACCATACGCTGCGGCTGCATCCACAATACGGTCTGCTCCGATCTGGCGCGGGTTCTCAGTCACAACACGGATGCCGGTTTTCGTTCCCGGTTCGATCACGATCGGACGGATGCCAAAATATTTTACAATGGCTCCCTCTAAGGAATGCATTACATTTGGAACGACCGAAGCAATGATCACATCTAAGATTTCCTCGTGTTTAATATCGTTCTGCTCTAAAAGACTGGTCAGGATCATCGCATACTCATCCGAGGTACGCGCCATCTTGGTTGTCAGACGGAAGGTTGCCTGTATCTTGTCCCCGTCAAACACACCTATTGTAATATTGGTGTTTCCTACATCAACTGTTAATATCATCTCTTTCACTCCTATATCCCTACATATAGTACTTTATAATACATTTCCAAAGAACGCAGTAAGTCTTCTTTGGTTCTCTGCAGCTCTCTGATCTTGAGCCCGCATCCGATCTCATCGTAAAGCAGGTCTCCCTCATCGCAGGATGTTTTAAATTCAAGGTTGCCCTCCTCATCAAACACCAGCTGGAAGATCCCGCCGATATCCTCGGTAAACAATACGCACATGATCTTTAATTCATCGCGCACGGACTCCGGCAATCCTCTGAAATCCTCATTCAAATAATATTTTTTGTTGTATGCGCTTGCGCCGCAAAGCACGACCTCTTCTTTAGACATATCCATATATTCCTCTCACTGATACTTCCCCCGATGACACCAGTTTCCGGCTCTCCCATGTGTCCACGATCAACTCGCCACGTCCGGTAATGCCCATTGCTTTTCCCTCGTATGGCTCATTGGGATCTAAAACCCTGACCTTCTGCTGCATATTGACCAGCCGGCCGTTGTATTCATTTACCAGCCCGCTTAAATCTTCTGTCTTTAAATAAATTGCATAGTAACGCTCAAACTGCTCTAAGATCTCCTCGATCAGTCTGGCACGGTTGATGTGCTCTCCACTCTGTAAATAAATGGAAGTCGCCACATCCTCGATTTCTTTTGGGAAACTCTCATTGTGGACATTAATGCCGATTCCGACCACAATATGATTTACATAATCAAACTGTGCGCTCATCTCGGTTAAAATGCCACAAACCTTTTTTCCATCCATTACAATATCATTTGGCCACTTGATCCCAGCCTTGACACCAGTACACGTGGTGATCGCACCCGATACCGCCAACGCAGCGACCAGAGTCAGCATGGAGGCGTTATTCGGGTTGATCTCCGGTTTGAGCACCAGTGTCATATAAATGCCGCTGCCAGCCGGTCCTTCCCAGCTTCTGCCGCGTCTGCCACGTCCGGCATCCTGTCGGTCTGCGACCACCAGTGTTCCCGTTCCGTGTCCCTCTTCTGCCAGCTGCTTTGCTCTGGTATTGGTAGAGTCAATAACATCATAATAAAAGATCTCTTTTCCTGCCCAGGTTGTCTTCCGGATGCTCTGCAGTTCACTTTCACTCAGCCGGTCCGGCACTGACAGAATCTTATAGCCCTTATTCTGGATCGCCTCGATCTCGTAACCTGCTTCCTTCAGCTGGTTGACCGCCTTCCAGATTGCTGTTCTCGAAACGCCGAAACGCTCACACAGTTCCTGTCCTGATATATAGTCATCTGCTTCTTTCAGTGCCGTTAAAACCTTTGTCTTCATGTGTTTCTCCTTTGTCCCGCACACCTTATTCTGAAAGTGTGGCGAGCATAACTGCTTTTATCGTATGCATACGGTTCTCTGCCTCGTCAAATACGACAGACTGTGCACTCTCAAATACTTCGTTGGTCACTTCCAGCTCACGATAACCAAATTTCTCATAAACTTCTTTGCCGATCTTTGTCTCTAAATCATGGAATGCCGGCAGACAGTGCATAAAGATGGCATCCTTTTTCGCATTTGCCATTGCCTGTGCATTGACCTGATATGGCATCAGATCTTTCAGACGCTCTTCCCAGATCTCGTCCGGCTCTCCCATGGATACCCATACATCGGTGTAAATCACGTCTGCATCTTTGGTTCCCTCTTTTACATCCTCAGTCAGTGTAATGGTTGCCCCGGTCTCTGCTGCAACCTTTTTGCAGTAATCTACCAGTTTCTGCTCCGGGAAATATTTTGCAGAAGTACATGCCACGAAGTCCATACCAAGTTTGGCACAGGTTACCATCAGGGAATTTCCCATGTTGTAACGGGCATCTCCCATATATACCAGTTTTACACCTTTTAATCTGCCTAAATGCTCCCGGATGGTAAGCATATCCGCGATCATCTGGGTCGGATGAAACTCATTGGTCAATCCGTTCCACACCGGCACATTGGCATATTTTGCAAGTTCTTCCACGATATCCTGTCCGAAGCCACGATACTCAATCCCGTCAAACATTCTGCCTAATACTCTCGCAGTATCCTTGATACTCTCTTTCTTTCCGATCTGGGAACCGGATGGATCAAGGTATGTCACATTCATGCCCAGATCATGTGCAGCGACTTCAAAAGAACAGCGGGTTCTTGTACTGGTCTTTTCAAAAATAAGTGCAATATTTTTTCCGGTCAGTGTGTTGTGTGGCACACCCTCTTTTTTCTTTTTCTTTAATTCTGCGGACAGATCGATCAGATAAGTGATCTCTTCCGGTGTGTAGTCCATCAGTTTCAAAAAATTGCGTCCCTTTAAATTCATAGTTTCCTCCCTGTTCCCGCGTCACTTTCCTGCGTCCTGTATTTTGATCTGTTATTTGAAACAAGGCCGTTGTAGGAAACCTATCCTGCAACAGCCCCGGCTTTTTCTCAATACAACCTATGGTTATTTCTGATCTGTGGCAACTTCTACAACAGATTTTGCCAGACCGGCGATTCCCTGGATTTCAGATGGAATGATGATCTTGGTTGCCTTGCCATCTGCAGCCTTTGCAAATGCCTCTAAGCTCTTTAACTGAATGACACCCTGATCCGGTGCCGCTTCTTTTATCATACGAAGACCATCCGCATTTGCCTGCTGGATCTTAAGGATTGCTTCTGCCTGACCTTCTGCCTCACGAATGGTTGCCTCTTTTTTCGCTTCTGCACGAAGGATCGCAGCCTGCTTCTCTGCCTCTGCATCCAGAATTGCAGATTCCTTTTTACCTTCTGCAACTAGGACAGTTGACTTCTTCTCACCTTCTGCACGGAGAATCGCTTCACGACGTTCACGCTCTGCTTTCATCTGTTTCTCCATCGCATCCTGAATAGCTGCTGGTGGAATGATGTTCTTTAACTCTACACGATTTACCTTAATACCCCATGGATCGGTAGCAACATCCAAAGAAGAACGCATCTTGGTGTTGATCGTCTCTCTGGAAGTCAGAGTCTCGTCCAATTCCAGATCACCGATGATGTTACGAAGTGTTGTTGCTGTCAGGTTCTCGATCGCCATGATCGGGTTCTCTACACCGTAAGTATACAGTTTCGGGTCTGTGATCTGGAAATATACGACCGTATCGATCTGCATGGTTACGTTATCCTTTGTAATAACGGGCTGTGGTGGAAAATCTACCACCTGCTCTTTTAAGATTACTTTTTTTGCAATGCGGTCAATAAATGGTGCCTTAAAATGAAGACCTACCGTCCATGTATCAAGCCATCCTCCTAATCGCTCTACCACGTATGCCTGTGCCTGCGGTACGATCTTAACGCAGGATGCAATAATTACCAAGGCTAAGATGATCAATAAAATAACAAGTGAAATAACTACTCCTGGCATATAAATTCCCTCCATTTATGATATTTGATACGTTATCACTATCCATATTACTATATTTAATTTTATATTACAATGACTGATTAAAAAAAGAATGTGCTCTCGCACATTCTTTTAGTAAAATACATGATTTCCAATTACAACTCCTGCAATGCCGGAACTTGCTCTGCGGAAACAGGTTGCCCCGCCTGTATTGTCTGCTCCTGCCAGTGCTTCCTGCGCTGCCTGGATACAGCTTCCTTTTGGTCCGTTTGCTGCAACGCTTGCTACAGCTCCTGTTGCTGCCGGTGTAAACTGTCCGCCATCATAGATGACACCTGACACGCTGCCCGGATAACGACCGGAACGTACACGGTTCATTACAACTGCACCTACTGCAAGCTGCCCCTCATAGCTCTCATTTCCAGCTTCGCACTGGATCAGTGCTGCTAATAAGGTTACTTCATCTACCGATGCTGCAACGGATGATTTCTGTACCGTTTCTGTTCCCTGCACCTGTGCAGTTTTTGCTTCCTCAGCAGCTTTCTTTGCAAGTGCTGCTTTCTCTTCTTCGATGGTCACTGCCTCGCCAAGTGCCAGATCTGTACTTACATATTCTGCACTTACATATGCTGTTCCATCGCCGTATTTTACAGCTACCCACTCATCTGTGGTCTCTGCATCGGTATCAACCATAAAAGTTGTGCCAGAAGAAACTGCGGTTAAAACTTTACTGTTCTCATCCGCTTCGCTTCTCACACGTAAACCGTCTGTCTGTATCTCTGCTTCCGTCTCGACATTCTCGACGGCATAGTCATAAGCATTTTCGCCAGTCACACAGTAGTCATCATTTACATATCCGTCTACGTTTCCAGACTTGATATGAGTCCAGCCATCGCTTTCCTCAACGACTTCCGCTACCGCACCTTTGTATAACTTTCCTACGATCTGTGCATCTGCATCTCCGCTGGCACGGACATATAAAAACTCGTCTACATCTGCCATCAGGCGGTTTGCCCATACATCCTCTTCTGTGCTGTCTGCTGCCTCTTCTGCAGTCTCTGTAGTCTCTGTATCTTCTACCGTCTCTATTGTTGTTTCTTCTGCTGTCTCGTCTGTAATACTCTGTACTTCGAATGTTTCTTCTGCTGCATCTTCCGGTACTGTCTCTAAAACAACCGCTTCTGCTGCCTCGTCGTCCCGCATCTTACTATCCTCTGCGGAAGCAACCAGATTGGTCTGTGTCTGCTCAACACTGATCGCTGCCTCGTCCAGGCTGCTAAGGGCATCTGTCTTTACCTGATTTAATAATACGACAACTCCTGCCGTACCATCAGTTGCCAGCTTGGCATCTGCCTCTGCTGTCTGCATAACTTTTTCGCCCATAACTGTATCAGCTGCGTCTGCAGTTGCGCACATCATCACTAAACTTCCTGCAATGATCACTCCGCTGACCGCTCTTTTTTTCAAACTCATAGAAAACCTCCATTGGTGTTTACTGTTTTATTAAATAGTATTACACCTTTGTTTCGTTTTATTCATTTTTGTTACAATTATTACGGATTTGTTACAACGCGTATCTTAGCATAGGGGCATTTTTTTGTCAAGTTTTTGAAATATTTCTGTCATATTTCCATAAATTTTCGCCCATAAAATTGGCAATTTTTAAATGTTCTATGGAAAAACTTCACCTAAAACAGCATCCAGCAGCTGCTCCTGTTCTCCCGTAACAGCCGCTGCTACAACCTCCTTTTCCTGAATTTTATCTGTTATTTTTACAGGCTCATCTGCCTCCGTATTTTTCTGCTGTATCCTCTCCTTGGGCTGAAACAACTCTTTTTCCAGCTTTTTTAGCTTATGTAATGTGATGCCAGTGATCATAACGGTCAGAACCGCTAATGCCATACAGGTGATATCTGCATACTGCGCCATCATAAGAATGATCTGTTCCATGCACATTACCTCTCTCTCCAGAGCATTTTTCTCTTTTTCATGGACATGCTCCATTTTCTTTCTTATTATATTAGTTCCAATGGAAATTGAAAAGAGAACCACCGCCAGAATCGGTCGCAACTTCCGACATATTCCGCCCACACATAACTTTACAAGTCTTTTCTTGACTTTTCGGCATAAGGGTATTATAAATAGGAAAGTATATAAAGTTCCACGAAAGGAATGAAATTATGAAAAAAATTGTAATGACCGGAGGCGGTACGGCAGGTCATGTAACGCCAAACATCGCCCTGATGCCCGCTTTACGAAATGAAGGTTACGAGATTTCTTATATCGGTTCCTATGAAGGGATCGAGAAACGCCTGATCGAAGAACAGGGAGTTCCTTACTATGGCATTTCTTCCGGAAAACTGAGACGTTATTTTGATCCGAAGAATTTTACGGATCCTTTTAAGGTATTAAAGGGATATGCACAATCCATCAGTCTTCTGAAAAAAATAAAACCGGATGTGGTCTTTTCCAAAGGTGGATTTGTTTCCGTTCCTGTGGTACTTGCCGCAAGACACTGTAAGATCCCTGCCATCATCCACGAGTCTGATCTGACTCCGGGACTTGCCAACAAATTAGCGATCCCGGGTGCCGTAAAAGTCTGCTGTAACTTCCCGGAGACCTTAAATTATCTCCCAAAGGACAAAGCTGTTTTAACCGGCTCACCGATCCGTCAGGAACTGTTGAAGGGAAATGCCAATCACGCATTTTCCATGTGCCGTTTTTCAGACCGCACCAAACCGGTTATCCTGATCGTTGGTGGAAGTACCGGTTCCCGCGCGATCAATATCGCGATCCGTGGCCTGTTGCCGGAGCTGATCAAATCCTACAATGTCATCCACCTCTGCGGAAAGGGCAATCTGGACGAAACACTCTACAGCGTTTCCGGCTATGCACAGTTTGAATATGCCAATCAGGAACTGTCTGATCTGTTTGCTCTGGCTGACCTTGTTATTTCCCGTGCCGGCGCAAACGCCATCTGTGAGCTTTTAGCTCTGCGGAAACCGAATATTCTGATCCCGCTCCCGGCAGAAGCCAGCCGTGGCGACCAGATCTTAAATGCAAATTCGTTCCGCTCACAGGGGTTTAGCTATGTACTGGAAGAGGCAAATCTTTCCAACACCGCTCTTCTTGAAGCAGTCGAGCATGTCTTTGCAAAAAAAGAGGAATACATTCAGGCAATGGAAAACAGCAGCAGCCGCAACTCGATTGACACGATCGTAGGGCTTCTCTTAGAAGTATCAAAAGAAAATTCATAATGAAATGTATAAAAAATGCAGGAACCCTTAGAAGTGGTGCCTGCATTTTTTCTGTTTTCTTATTTTGTCAGTTTCAGTGACTCACAGATCTCTTTCATTTCCTCAGATGTAAATTCTTCGTGATTCCATTTTAAGATATCCTCATTCTTCGCCTCTTTATAGCGTGGGATCAGGTGCATATGGAAATGGAATACGGTCTGACCTGCGATCTCATGGTTATTCTGTACCAGATTGAAACCGTCACATTTTAAAATCTCTGTCATATGGCATGCCAGTTTTTTTGCAAGCTTCATTGCGTGTGCTGCTGTTTCCTCTTCAATATCATAGATATCATGGTAATGCTCTTTCGGTAAGATCAGTGCATGTCCTTTCGATGCCGGACTGGCATCTAAGATCACTTTAAACTCCTCATCCTCATAAATCGTGTTTGCCGGAATCTCTCCCGCAATAATTTTGCAAAAAATACAATTTGCGTCTTTCATCTGAAATCCTTCCTTTCTGTGGCACATGTTTCATTACGCGTGTCGAAATTTGTTGTATTATTATGATTGAACTTTATTACCGACAATGTTAAAATAATGCATATCATTTATTTAAGAACAGGGCAGGGTACTATGTTGACAAACGACGATTACCTTAATATTTTCCATGAAATCAAAAATTCTATTACATTGATCAACAGTTCCTTGCAGCTTGTTGCCAAAAAGCATCCGGAAGTACAGGACTTTGACTACTGGAAAGAAAGCATGTCAGAAATCGATTTTCTCAAAAATATGGTAACACAACTTTCTTCTGCCAGACTATGCGGTCATCTCAGCCTGATGCAGATCAATCTTTATGCCTTTATGAAGCAGATCGGTGATTCCCTTCGTCTTTTATCCCGAAAAGAATTTAACTGCGAACTGGTTATGAATGATTCCCTTCCCCTGATCGAAGTTGATCCCCAATTATTAAAACAGGCCATTGTTAATATCGTCAAAAATGCCTGCGAAGCAATGAATGGCGCCGGAACTGTAATCATTCATGTTTTTTGTAAAGACACTCTTTTACATATCGCTATTACCGATCACGGCGGCGGACTGCCACCCGCTCTTGCCGACAATATCTTTTCCCCTTTTATCACATCAAAAACTGGTGGCAGCGGTCTGGGGCTTGTCATCACCAAACAGATCATAGAAGCTCACCATGGTTCTATTTCCTGTGATTCGCGTCCTGGTGACGGCTGCACTTTTACCATTATTCTCCCGCTTACGCAAAATTAAACATGGTATCTAACATACGAAGTATTTTAAAATTACCCTTTGCCGTCATCTCCCCGGTCATAAATGCCCTCTGAAATGTCATTCTGCCTTCTACAATGCCATCCATCACATCTGGCGTCAGTTTTGCATATACATCGATATTTTCTTCCTGCCCATAATGGATGTCCAGCTTTCCGTGATTTGCCTCAACAAAAAGCGGTGTTTTTCTTCCTTCCAGCCAGAACTGATATCTCGCCTTAAAATCCTCCTGTGGCACAAAATGTTCTCTGAGCACTTCAATATACGCCTCTTCGTCCTCTGCTCCGGTCTTTCCTAACATATCCTTAAACATGGATGCCAGTTCCTTGATATCTTCTTTTTGTTTCTTGACATAGCTGTCATCTGAAACATATTTTGAGAGCTGTTCACTTTCCTGTGGTGTCAGTTCCATCTGCGGGGTACGCAGGATAGACTGTTTTACCGCCTGATTGCTGGTCGGCAGGCTCTTCATCTTCTGTGAAATGGTCCGGTACAGATTTTCTGCTTTCTTTTCGATCAGCATCGTGTAATCCTTGTTCATCTCAAAACTGACCAGATCATCAACATAACCACAGACACCCGGACATGGAAGTCCTCCTAGAATCTCCCACGCATTGGCAAGTGTAAGCTCACCCTCTCGTTCTCCATAGGTTGTGGACATTACAACCGGCTGCATATAAGTTGTTTTTATCTTTTCCTTGTCTCCATAAAGCCAACAGGCATCCAGAAACTGCTGCATATATCCACCAATACCAAGCCACTCCACTGTCGTAGCCAGAATAATGCCATCTGCTTCTTTCATCGTCTGTGGAAGTGTTGCGATCTCATTTTTATGCTCATAGATATTAATGCGCTCAACATTGACCCTGAGTTCCCTTAAGACCTCTTCCATTTTATTTAATACATATAAGGTCGGATCATCCAGTAATCCTCTTCCTCCGTAATAAATGCTTACGTTCATTTCTTCCTCCATGCCCATGCGAAAACCTCCCGGATCCGGCTCATTTTTCGCACATTGCAATTCTCTTATTTTCGTATGAATTCAGTATATAAATTTTTCTATCTAAAATCAATATTTTTGCGATTTTCGATGATATAAAATCATTGTTATGACAAAGCCGGCGATCATTCCACCAATATGGCTCCAGTTGTCCACACCCATCGTGGCAAAACCATAGTATAAGCTTAAGACGATCATCAAAAGGAGTCCTTTTGTCGTAAGTCCTTCAAAGCGTCCCCGATGGAAGATCACTGCCCAGAGCAGTCCTCCGATCGTGCCAAATACCGCCCCGGATGCTCCCGCAGATACTGCATAATCGCCACTTAACATCATCATGGTATACGAGAGCAGTCCTCCACAGATACCGGAAAACAGATAGATGATGAGCATTTTTATATGCCCTACCGCACGTTCCAATCTCGAACCCACACAACAAAAGATCACCATATTGTTGATCAGATGATCGAGTCCAAAATGCAAAAACATTGCCGTAAAAAGCCGCCACCATTGCTGATTGTAAGTTAAAAATTCCGGATACATCCCACCATGGGATGCAATAAAAAGCGCGTTGCTGGTATCTCCCATCAGTTCTAAGACAATATATACCAATACATTTGCAAGCGCGATCCCCGCGGTGATAAGCGGAAGATTTTTTATGGATTTTGGCTTCTTCGTCTGCACCTGACTTTCCAGTGCAGATCGCAGCCCGAAGAAATCCCCCGGCTGATTTTCATAGATGAACAGTCTCTTTTCTGTCATCTCGTATACCCATATATTTGTTCTCGCATTACAAAGTTCTCTTGCCAGCCCGGTATCTTTGCATAAAACCAGTGTCAGGATCTCTACATGATACACTGGAAAACCATCCGGAAAATCCGCAAGAACTCCATTTGGATGGTAAAACAGATTCAATACGCGGTTTTCCAACGCCTGATGCTGCTCTGCGGTTACACCCCTCTGTGTAAAGTCCAGCACCATCACCACATGGAACCCTTCCTGATAATATTTATAATAAACTCCTGTCCCTTCCGGCTGTACCTGACAAAAGCGATAGCCCACTCCAAACATCGTCTGCTCTATTTCTTTTTTCATGTGCGTCTCCATTCTTATTCTGCCGCTAACTGCTATCGTTTATTATAGATAGTCCTTTTCCAGAATGCAAATACGCCACACTGAATTTTTCTTAAATAAATCTAAACTTTTCCCCGGCAAACATAACCACTTCTCCCGGCTGTAAGCTCATCTTGACCCTGCAGTTTAAAAGTTCTCCTCCCACATAGGTTCCATTGGAGGAATTCAGATCTTCAATAAAATAAATATCCTCCACTTTCGTCACCCTTGCATGGCATCTGCTGACGGTCCGGTCTGCAATCCTGCCATCACACGCATCATCACTGCCAATGATATAAGAATCTCCTTCAATCTGCAGATCCCTGCCGTTTCCTGTCCCCTCATATTTTAAGATTCCCTGCGGTTTTCTGGTCAATTCTGAAAGCAGGACTGTCGGGTGTGCAGTGTGTTCTTCGCTCTCATTTTCCGGCTCAAAGACAAGGAACTCATTCTTTTCCCTGGATGGGATACGGCTTTTTTTCCCTTGCAGCTTTCCCCGGATCCATTCTTTTAACTGCAAAAAGAAATCCCGATTCCATTTCTCTTTTCCCGCCACAATGGTCTTTTCACTCTCAGCTAAGGGCTGCACCTCTTCTGTTATTCTCTCTTCCCATTCGGGCAATGTATTTTCCTCCACCGGAAAATCCTGCGCGCAGAGGATCTTCATTACATTTTCAAAAGAATATCCTTCTTTTCCGGTCTCCTCATAAAGAAGATATACGGCTTCGGCTGCGCGTTTATCCCTGTGATCCAGTTTTCTTAACAATGTCTGTATCAGCTCATGGAATGCTTCTTTTAACTCCATGGGATTTCCCGGATAGTAACAGAACCATATCGTATCATCCCGGTTGTCCAAAAAAATGCAGTCCGGCCGGAGCAGCAGCACATCCGGCATTAACAGCAATTCTTCCAGCTGCTCCGCCATCGTGATCAATGCCGTACACAGAGTTGCAAATAAGTCATAATCGATCTCTTTTACTTCCAGCACCACATCCAGTGCCTGTTTTCCACTGATATCGTACCAGAGCGCGGCTTCCCCGTTTTCGCTGATCTCATCCGGCACTAACAGATGCTCCGGCTGATAGCAGGACAGCATTTCTTTTTCCCATGGCTGTTCCTGCCCGATACGCGGTGTGATCATATAGCTTCCTTTTAGATTTCTGATATATCTAGTCTCCACTTCCAAACACCTCCTCCAGTCCCTGTATTCTGTAAAATAATTTGAGGACATCCACCTCCGGTTCCTCCTGAATTTCAACTGCCATATCAATTGTCTCTGTATAAAGCTGAATGCCTGTCTGCATAACAAATAAATAGATTGCGAGCAGAAAGGGCATGTATACGGCTGCCTCTATGGTAAATGACCCTCTACACCTGATTTTTTTCATAGCAATATCACCAGATAACCTGCCAATAGAAACGGGCAGAATGGGATCCGATACCTCCGTCCCTTTTTTCTTGCGACGATCAGAAATAATGCTGTCAGCTCCAATAAGATCAATGCAATACACAGCATTTCTATATTTTCTGTAAAACCAAGAAAGATCCCACACACCGCTACAAGTGCACCATCCCCGTAACCAATTTTCTCCCTCGTCAAAAAACCTATTCCAAGCATTGCAATCCCAACTGCTGCCCCCAGAAGAAGTTCACCCATCGCAAGCTGTCTGCTGCACAGATGGCAGAATAACCCCATAATGCCGGATGCCAACAGCAGATATACGGAGATCTTTTGTGTCTTCCAGTCCTGATAAGCAAATACCGCCAGTATTGCCAATAATATTATTTTTTGAATCATACCCGTTTTTTTCCTCGTCCTTTGCCGCGATACCTCCACAACTGCTGCATGCCGGTCTGTCTCCCACTTCCGAAAGCCGTACCATAAAAATGGTACGTTTTAAACCACTGCACCCAAGGTCATAATGGTACCGGTCCCCCTGTCCTGTAATATAAACCATCGCCGGTTTCGTTTTTCCCACCGTGCATTTCTCACATTTTGAATATCTTCCACCATTTTCATTTCTCTGCTCTGCGATCTGTGCCGATGCAACACTGCTGATGGAGAGTCTTAAGTGACGACATTCTCTTGTCAGATGATACACCGTTCCCGTTTTTGTCACATAGACAAAACGCTCCTCCTCTTTCTCTCCTTCTCCATGAAATCCGGTCCACTTTCTTGCACACACTCTCCGCTCAAGTTTTATATTTCTTATCCCCGGCAGCCTGATTGGAAGTGGGAGCTTCCATGTTGCATGGATATCGATGAAATCTCCTGACAGTTTAGATCCTGATACAAAAACTCCTGCCGCTCCCCCGCTCACATACTGCGAGACCCCATCTTTCCCTTCCAGTTCCTTTCTTACAGCAAGCTGCAGTCCTGCCATTCCAAGTATGGCAGAACCAGTATCCGACGGAGTAATCGCGCTTACCGCCATTTTTTCTGCCACCACCGTCAGTGATTTTTCCACCTGCAGCTCTACCTGCATGACACGAAAGAAAAACAGGATGCTAACCAGAAAACAGACTACCATCGGAAATAACAGTGCTGCCTCGATCGTAAAAGAAGCCTTTTGCCAGGTACATCGCGGTGCCCCCTTACGCCGGTTGCTGCTGGAACAGACTCTGGTAATGTACAATCCAGGGAGAGATTTTGTTTGTATTATTTTACCTTTTTCTACCTTTAAGCAATGAGACACCACGATATACCTGCCCTCCTTTCTCTATCTGATATAGCCAAATTCCCGTTCCTTTACAAAGGAATATGATTTTAACATATTGGGATAAAACAGGGATAATCTTGCAAATAACGGACTCGCACCGTATTGCTCCACACTTTTTATCCGGCATACCATATCATCCATTCTCACTGCTTCATTTCCTGACACTGCCCGGATATTCTGCTCCATCACATCCATCATCCGATACGCCAGTTTCTGATTGCCCATCGTGATCACAAATTGCTTTATATATTGTTTATAAGTAAGTCCATTTTCACAATTTATTGCTTTTGCATCATCCTTTAAAGACTCCAACAGATTCTTTGTATTGGCAGTCCACTGTCTGTCACTCTTTATCAGCGCGATCTTATCTCCGCGTAACAGTGCCCGCAGATCCAGTATACTTTCCACATACGCCCATGCCGCAATAATCCCACACTGTACGACCAGAATAATTGCCGGATTTCCGCTAAATCCTGCCAACAGCTCTGCCAGCGTTTTTGCTTCATTTCGCTTTGTCCCATCCCTTACGATTGCTGTAATATTAGCGGCTTCCCGCATCAGGAGCAGTCGATTTATCGTGCCCTCCAGATTTGCCGCATCCGAGTCTTCGCCACATAACAGATATTCCATCTCATAGGAAAGTGCCGCATTCTCCTTCGGTCTCAGGTAATTTGAAAAATAGCGATCAAGATACTCTGTGACCAGAACCTTTTCGTACCATCCGATCTGGTCTTTTACCGCCATTGTCCCTATATGATTTTTACGCCTTGAGACACTCTCCTGCAGATTTATCTGGTTCTGTGAGATTTCCGATGAACCACCCGCGACCAGGCTAAGCAGCGTATTCTGCTTTAACTGCAGTACAATATCCAGTGGATTTTCCTCTGTTTCTGCCGTCCCTGCCGGCTCCTCCGTTTTTTTATTTTCTGTCTCTACAGACAATCCACCATCCCCAGAGTCCCCTTCGCTATTACCATCTTCCGCTGCCGCTTTTGCCTCTTCAATCGCCGTATTGGCATTCTCCACGCTATAGTCACTGCGATCACCTTCCTCTACCTCTTTTCCCTCCTGGTAGGCATCATATAACCTTTTCGCTGCTTCCCTTGTCAGATTGTTTTTCATATAAGATGCCACACACTGTAAAAAAATCTCGCCTGCCCCATCCGTAGCCAGCTGATACCCTGTTACCTTTGCCTCCTGTAAAAACAACTTGTATAAACTCATGCCGCCGGCAGTTGTACTTTCGATGTTTTCAGATATGCGCGTGCACAATCTGCCATTTAATTTTTCAACAGAAAACGTTCCCGTTCCGTACGAACCATCCAGCATCAGAAGCTTATAATCATCCCACAATACTGGCTGGTACTCTGCACAGACCGAATGGATCGCAACATCTGACACCAGTTCAGCGCAAGTGTTTAATCCCTGCGCCCTTGCACCTTCCAGCAGAGCCATTAAAAATGATATTACCAGTAAAAGCGATAATGCCACAAATACGGTCATACTTCCTTTTATGCGCATTACAGTGTCTTCCATTGCGTACCAATCTTAGTAAAAATATCTTTGATCAGTGAGCTCATTTTTGTTTTAAAGATTGCGATCAAACCAATTAATACCACCAGGATCAAAATTATCTCAACAACGCCGATCCCATCCTCTTCTTTTGAAAATTCCTCGATTCCTCTCATTTGTTCCTCCCTTTCTGCCACACTTCCCGTGGCTTCCAATCCTTCACAGCTGAAACGAAAGCAATGCCGGTATCAACAACACCACCATGATCATTGCCAGCATAAGTA
>JBNMKU010000043.1:0-18715 GCA_050874505.1 Roseburia sp.
AAAATGTTTACGATCGCATCTACACCACCGACAATCGTGTAATCCTGGTTGACCAGTGAAGAAAGTTTTCTCTCTAACACACGTTCTACCTCCTTGATCACATCCGGGGAGGTACGATCCATCATTGCGATACGTTTTGCCACATCAGCCTGTTTCTCAGGTGGCAGAGAACCAAGCACCATAGATGCCTGTGCTGCTGTCAGGTAAGACAGGATCATTGCTATGGTCTGTGGGTGCTCGTCCTGAATAAAGTTCAGTAACTGGCTCGGATCTGTCTTACGCACAAATTCGAACGGGCGAACCTGAAGAGATGCCGTAAGTTTTGTGATAACTTCCTGTGCCTTATCTGCACCAAGTGCCTTGTCAAGCAGCTCCTTGGCATATCCGATACCACCTTCTGCTATATACTGCTGTGCCAAACAGATCTGATAGAACTCATTTAACACATCCTCTTTTAACTGAGGAGAAACACTTCTGGTATTTGCAATCTCCAGTGTCAACTCCTCAATCTCATCCTCTTTCAGATGTTTAAATAAATCGGCGGACCGCTCCGGTCCGAGTGCAATCAGCAGGATCGCTGCCTTTTGTACTCCACTCAATTCCTCTGTTGCTGCCATAAATTAATCCCACCCCTCATTTAACCAGTTGCGTAATAATGACGCTGCTGCTTCCGGGTTCTCCTCTACAAATTTTTCTATCAAAAGTCTGGTCTCAGACTTCTCAGCATATCCAATGTCTGCCAGTTCATCCTGGTTCTCTTTCGTAGACTCAAGCAGGCTCTCCACAGAAAGCTCCGGCTCGGCTTCTACCACTTTTTCTTTTCTTGTGCTGCGGAATACAACATATCCTAACAGTAAGAAGATCAGCACTGCCAAAATGATCTGTAAGTAATCAGACCAGGTTCTGCCGCCGGTAGAATACTGGAATACCGGTTCATCGGTTGCAACGATCGTGATGTTTGCTTCCGGAATACCGGTTGCATTGGAGATCATCGTATAATATTCCTGATCGACTGTCGTCTTGGTCGGTGTACTGTTAGCTGCAATATATTCATCAAATGTCATGTTGTCAAGTGCACCGGATGCTCTTAACACATCTTCAGAGTATACCGTATAGGTCTTTACTGCTGCTGACAGGTATGAAGTATCGTAATTGATCTTGCCACCGGTTGACTTGCTCTCTGTGATCTTTTCATTGTTCTGATAATCGGTTGTCTTATCGGATACAGTAGAATGGGTGTAATCATTATCCTGTAACATATAAGTCGTATTGTCATTGTTTGAATCGGTACCAGGAACTGCTGCCGCACCTCCCTCTGACTCAGACTCATACTCACTGACTTTACCGATCATACCATTGGTCTGTCCGTCCGGTGCATAATACTCATGTGTTGCCTCACTGCTCTCATCGAAGTTGATATCGATCTCTGGTGATACTTCCGCATGATCATAAATTCCAGAACCAACCAACACATCTTTTACCTTGCTTCTGACCTGATTTTCTACTTTTGCTTTTAAGGAGAACTGCGTGCTGGCAGCTCCCATATTGCTGTCAGAGTCTCCACCAGAAAACAGTAAGTTTGAATTCTGGTCAAGGATAACGATATTATCGGTCGTGCCATTTCCAACCTGTGTCGCAATATATTTTGCAAGACCCGCTGCCTGTTCATCACTCATCTCATCGGAAAGTGTCAGCACAACAGCTGCATAGGTTTCCTGATTTCTCGCAATGATCGTTCCGTCATCTGCCGGCGGATCAATTGTAACAGACGCGCTCTCTACATTAGAAAGAGTCTCTAACTGCTCTGCAAAACGATTTTCCAGATAAAGTTTGTATCTTTTATTCTTATCTGACTCTGTTGAACTGAAACCACCGCTGAACACATCATCAATACTAAATCCTGCAGTTGGAACACCGTTCTGTCCTAACAGGATGGATGCGGTCGCATTATCTTTCTGATTGACATAAAACGTCAGTCCATCATCAGAAAGCTGATAGGAAACTCCCTCTTTATCCAGAAGGTCTTTTACCTCTCCTGCCTCTGAGGTTGTGGTACACTGATGAAGCACCACCATCGTAGGTTTGCTTACGAGTACCGCCAGTATCACTAACGCTAATATGATGGTGGCAACGATACTGATCAGTAATGCTTTCTGTTTTGTATTAAATTTCTTCCACCATTCCAGGATCTGATTTGCTATTTTTTGCACTTGTTCTGGCATACTATCTGACTCCAATCATTAAATCTGCATATTCATAATTTCTTTGTAAGCTTCGAGCAGCTTGTCACGTACCGCTGTTGTGTACTGTAACGCTGTCAACGCTTTCTTTGCAGCAATCTGCATATCATGTGGATTATCTGCAAGTCCAAGTGCAAATTCCATCTGTGCTGCTGTTGCATCATTTTCTAAATCATTTGTCTCTGTCAGCATTCCTACCGCTGCATCTAATGCAGACTGGAAACTCTCATCTGTATTTACCAACTGTTTCTGGGATGCCACTGAATTCAGATAGTCTGAAGTAATCCCTGTCAAAGAGGTAATGTCCATCTTTTTCACTCCGTTTCTTACCGCATGGCGGCGTTTATCTCATACTTATTTCCTACTGGCCAATCTCCAAAGCTGCCTTTACCATGCTCTTTGTTGCCTCAAAAGCAGTTGTATTCGCCTCGTAGGCACGTGTTGCATCGATCAGGTTTGTCATCTCTGTGACCGTATTTACATTCGGATAATATACATAACCGTTTTCATCCGCATCCGGATGAGACGGATCGTATTCCATCTTAAAATCTGTCGTATCGTCTTCTTTTACTGAGGTAACCTTTACACCATTGCCGACTGCTCTTGCACGTGCTGACTCGTAATAAGTCGTAAATGGTGTCACTGTCTTTTCTGCAAAAGTAACCACTTTACGACGGTATGGTGTACCATCCTCTGTTCTTGTTGTATTTACATTGGCGATATTCTGCGCAATAGTATCCATACGGAAACGCTCTGCTGTCATGCCGCTTGCGCTTATGTCAAATGCCTGAAATAATCCCATAAAAAGCCTCCCTATTTAAGTACCGTCTGTATTCTTGAAAAATCGCCATTGATCGATGATGTCAAAAGCTGATAACGTAATGACTCGGATGCCAGCTCTGAGTTCTCGGTATTCTCATCTACGTTATTCCCATCCAGGCGGTAGGAATAATTGGATGAATCCGTATAAGAAGACACATCAAGTGTACTCAGATCTGTGTTGAGTTCGCGAACCTTTTTATCCAATGAGGTATATCTTGAATTGCCCATCTCCTTTTTCAGAATTGATTCAAAATCTACATCCTGTCTTTTATACCCTGGAGTATCAATATTTGAAATATTGTTTGTAATCACAGTTTCCCGAAGCCAGCTCGCATCTGCAGCCTTATCGAGCACATTAATATAATCAAATGCGTTCGTACTGAACATACTGTCTCTCCCTTCAAAATACACTTTTTCTACAATAATCTTATTCTATTATAGAATATTCTAGGAAAAAGACAAGTATTTTTTTCCGTTTTTTTACATTATGTTGTGCGTTTTTACGGCATTCGACACAAGATATTTGTATAAAATGACCTCTTCTGTCATCTTTTTTCAAACAGTCCAAAAGTACTGTTTTTACTGGCTTTATAGGCATTTATTCCTAGGTATTTTGGCACAAAAAAAGGGTTCATTTTATGACATGAAACCCTTTTAAAAATTTTTTATTTTTTTTGATTTTGTTTTTTAATCTGGTCTAATTCATCGAACACGACATCATTTAATACTTTGATGTAAGTTCCTTTCATACCAGAGGAACGTGACTCGATCACGCCTGCACTCTCAAATTTACGCAACGCATTGACAATGACCGAACGTGTGATGCCAACACGATCCGCAATCTTACTTGCAACAAGAATGCCCTCTTTTCCCTCCAACTCATCAAAAATATGAATGATGGCTTCGAGCTCTGAGAAAGAAAGCGTGCTGATCGCTGATTTTACAATAGCAACCTTTCTGGTCTCTTCTGCATTCTCTTCGTTTACAGAACGCATCATCTCAAGTCCGACTACTGTGGTTCCGTATTCACTTAAGATGATATCATCGATATCATACTGGCGGTCTTCTCTGTACACAAATAATGTTCCCAGACGTTCACCGGCAATATCAATTGGGGTGATGATCGCAGTATATTTCTTCACATCATCCACAAAACCAAGTGTCTCAAGATTAACGTTCTCCTTTGTCGAAAGGATTCCTAAAAGTCTCTCGTTTAACATTCCGTCAATGAAACCGCCAACTTCGTCTACAATCAGTTCATTGATTTCACTGACTCCCGGACATACGCCCGTGCCTAAGACTTTTCCCTTTTTGCTGATCACAAGAATGTTGGACTGCAAGATTTCTTTTAATACATCGCAGATATCGTTAAATACGACCTTGGATGAGTTGTTATTGTGTAACAGCTTGTTGATTTTTCTTGTTTTATCTAATAATTGAACACTCATACATGTGCCTCCTACCTATTGATACAAGCCTTTTTATGGTATTCATTTTAGCATGTTTATTCTGAAAATTCAATATTTTTCATATTTTTTACAGAATTTTTAATTATTTTCTTTCTCTTTTTCTGTGACATAACCACACTGTTCATCAGCGCAGACGATCTTGTTTCCTTTGATGACCATGTAGCCTCCGCATTTGGGGCATTTTTCTTTTACCGGCCTTGACCAGCTCATAAAATCACAGTCCGGATTATTTTCACAGCCATAATATTTTCTGCCCTTTTTGGTCTTGCGCAATACCACTTCTTTTCCGCACTTTGGACAGGCAATACCGATCTTTTCCAGATATGGCTTGGTATTGCGACACTCCGGGAAGCCCGGGCATGCTAAAAATTTGCCATGAGGACCATATTTGATGACCATGTTCCTGCCACAGAGTTCACATACGACATCAGACACTTCGTCCTCGATCTTGACTTTTTCCAGATCCTTCTGTGCTGCCTTGACTGCCGCATCCAGGTCCGGATAGAAATTCCGTACAACCACTTTCCAGCCGATCTGTCCTGCCTCCACACTATCTAAGAGTGATTCCATATTTGCGGTAAAATGTTCATCCACGATGGATGGGAAAGATTCTTTCATAATCTGGTTTACCACTTCTCCAAGCTCTGTCACATAGAGGTTTTTGGCTTCCTTGACAATATATCTTCTTCCAAGGATCGTCGTGATCGTCGGAGAATAGGTACTTGGTCGTCCAATTCCAAGTTCTTCGAGTGTCTTTACCAGAGATGCCTCCGTATAATGTGCCGGCGGCTGGGTAAAGTGCTGTTTTTCTTCCAGTTCTTTCATAGAAAGCTCTGTGGTCTCATCGATCGATTTCAATAAGACATTATTCTCTGCCTTTTCGTCCTCTTCGCTTGTATACACGGACATGAAACCATCAAATGCGATCTTGGATGCGGATACTCCGAAACGATATTTTCCCGCACCGATCTTCACATTCGTGGTCTCGTAAACTGCCGGCGACATACGGCTGGCAGCGAAACGTTTCCAGATCAGCTGATATAAGCGGAACTGGTCTCTGGACAATGATTCTTTAACCAATACCGGTGTACGGTTGATATCGGATGGACGGATTGCCTCGTGCGCATCCTGTATCTTTGCCCCACTCTTTTTCTCGGTCGTACGCGCTGCCACATAGGATTCACCATAGGCATTTGTGATATACTCTCTCGCCTGCTCATCTGCCTCTTCTGAGATACGCACAGAGTCTGTACGCAGATAGGTGATCAGACCGACCGTTCCCTGTCCTTTGATATCAACTCCTTCATAGAGCTGCTGCGCGATCCGCATTGTTTTGGAGATTGGGAAATTAAGTGCCTTGGATGCCTCCTGCTGGAGTGTACTCGTTGTAAATGGCAGAGGTGCCTTTTTCACACGCTCGCCTTTTTTCACTTCGAGAACCTTAAATTTCTCCTGTCCCAGTTCTTTCATGATCTGCTCAACCTCTGCTCGGTTTGAGATTGTGATCTTTCCATTCTCATCCCCATGGAATTTGGCAAGCAGCGGTTTCTTTTCCCCTTTTACGGAAAGCATTGCATCCAGTGTCCAGTATTCTTCCGGGATAAAGGCGTTGATCTCCTCTTCTCTGTCGCAGATGATCCGAAGTGCCACGGACTGTACTCTTCCGGCGCTTAATCCCCTTTTTACCTTTGCCCAGAGAACCGGACTGATCTCATAACCTACCATACGGTCTAAGATACGTCTGGTCTGCTGCGCATCCACCAGATTCATATCAATGCTTCTCGGCGATTTTAAAGACTCTTTTACTGCATGCTGTGTGATCTCGTTGAACGTGATACGCTGCGCATCCTTATCTTCCAGTTTCAGCGCCTGACTTAAGTGCCATGAAATAGCTTCTCCCTCACGGTCAGGGTCAGTTGCAAGATAAACACGGTCCGCTTTTTTTACTTCGCGGCGCAGTTTTGCAAGAATATCACCTTTTCCACGGATGGTAATATACTTCGGTTCGAAATCATTTTCTACGTCGATCCCCATCCGGCTCTTCGGTAAATCCCTTACATGTCCGTTTGATGCAACCACTTCATAGTTTTTACCCAGAAATTTTTTGATTGTCTTTACCTTTGCCGGTGACTCCACGATTACAAGGTACTTTGCCATTCCTTCCTCTCCTTTTATGTGAAAATGCTTATATCTTTTTCATATAATAATTTTTGACCGTTTCCGCAGCAAAGCCTTTTTCCAGCAGACCAGATAAAATTGCAACCATCTGCGCCATTTCCAAACCGGTCTCCCGCAACAGTTCTTCGATACTTTTCGGTCGTAAACTTAAACAACTATACACCATGCTTTCTTCTTTTGCAAGTAATAATTTTGTCAGACTTTCCTGTATTCCACCCGAAAAGTCGCATAATTCAAGCTCTTTTATAAATTCTTCCACATCTGAAATAATGCCCGCACCCTGATGGATCAGGCTGTTGCAGCCGGCACTTAAGTCATCGTAAAGCCTGCCCGGAACGGCGTAAATTTCCTTCCCCTGTTCGAGTGCATCATCAGCCGTGATCAGAGAACCGCTCCTCGTTTTTGCCTCTACCACCACTACTATATCCGAAAGTCCGGAAATAATTCGGTTTCTTGCCGGAAACAGTGCCGCAAGCGGCGGTGTCCCGGGTGCATATTCGGATAAGATCCCGCCATCCTTTAAAATATCTTCGTATAATTTCTGATGAAATCTCGGATAACAGACATCCACGCCACACCCAAGCACGGCAAATGTCTGTCCACCGCCGTTGATCGCTCCGCGATGACCGTCTCCATCGACGCCCTGTGCCATTCCACTCACAACCTGCGCCCCACACTCTGCGAGGCGTTTCCCGATCTTTTCTGCGATGGAATGTCCATATGCAGAGCATCTTCTCGCACCGACGATCGCCACGGTCTTTTTCGTGGGATCCGGCAGTTTTCCTCTCACATACAGACTGTATGGTGCATCCGGGATGACCTTTAATTTTTCCGGAAACGAGGCATCCTCCCTCGATAAAAACCAGATGCCCTGCTCTGCCATTTTCATATACGATGTCTCATAGTCAAGACTTTTGCTCGCCAAAATGGCAGCGACCTGTTTTTCTGTGATCCCCGGCAGCATCAATAGCTGCTTTTCACTCATAAAATAGAGTTCTCTCGCACTTCCTGCCACAGGAAGGATGTGGTTGATCGTCCGGATCTTTACTTCCGGAATATTGGAAAGCCAGTAGGAATAATTCATTTTATGTCTCACCCCCGTTTCCATTCCAATATTTTAAGTCCATATCGCGATAGCACACCGCCTCATTTAAATGGACATCCGTGATCTGCTTGCTTCCTTCCAGATCTGCGATCGTACGCGCCACTTTTAAGATCTTATGATAGGAGCGCGCGGTCAGATTCAGTCTTTGGTAAACTCGTTCCATATACTGTTCCTGCGTGTGGCTTAGGGCGCAGTATTCTTCTAACCTGCCCGCCGGTATTTGGCTGTTATAGAAAAATGATTCGCCCTGATACCGCTCTCTCTGGATCTGTCTCGCCGCCTCCACACGGCTTCGGATCACTTTTGAGGATTCCTCTTTCCCGGATGCCTTTAAATCCGTATAAGATACCATCGCAGTCTCAACACACAGATCCATGCGGTCTAACAATGGTCTGCTGATTTTTCCGAGGTAACGCTCGACCGCACTTTTTGTGCAGCTGCATCTTCTGACATCCGGATAATACCCGCATTTACAGGGATTCATCGCCGCCACCAACATAAAATCAGCCGGATACTCATAGCTCGCATTTAACCGCACCAGACTGATCTTTTTTTCTTCCATCGGTTCCCGCAGGATCTCTAACGTATTTTTCTGAAATTCCGGCAGTTCGTCCAGAAAAAGGACTCCCTTGTGCGCCAGTGAAATTTCCCCCGGTTTTGGGATTGCTCCTCCCCCTGCAAGTCCCTGTGCCGTAATAGTGTGATGTGGTGCCCGGAATGGTCTGTTTTCGACCAGTTTCATTCCTTTTTTCATCAGACCGCTGACACTGTAGATCTTAGATAGTTCCATCCGTTCTTCCTCCAACAGTCCCGGAAGGATTGAGGGGATCCTTGAGGCAAGCATCGTTTTGCCCGCTCCGGGCGGTCCGATCAGAAGCAGATTGTGCATCCCGGATGCTGCGATCTCGCACGCGCGCTTTGCCATTTTCTGCCCATGCACGTCTGCAAAATCCAGCATCGTTTCCTCATGCGCTGTTTCTTCTATATTATATTGCTGTGGCAGCTCCTGATATGTGCCTGTCTGTATGATCTGCATCGCCGTTTTGATACTGTCTGCACCCCAGACTGTCATGCCTGCGATCAACTTCGCTTCTTCGACATTTTCTCGTGGGACAATGCAATGTGTCATCCCCCGTTCTTTTGCCTCTGCAACCATAGGTAAGATCCCTGCGATCGGCTTTGTTGTGCCATCGAGTCCCACTTCTCCTAAGATCAATAAATCTTTTATCAGCAGATCTTTTCTACACGCACCGGAAAGCATGCCAAGTGCGGCAAGTACTGCAATAGCGATTGGCAGGTCAAACCCGGAACCTGACTTACGGATGTTTGCCGGTGTAAAATTCACCGTGATCCGCTTGGGCGGCAGCAGATATCCGCTGTTTTTCAATGCGGTGCGCACCCGCTCCTTGGATTCTTTTACCTCTGATGCTAAAAATCCAACCATTTCAAACATTGGCAGTCCATCACTGACATCCGCTTCTACCAGAACCGGTATACTGTAAATGCCATGCAGGATCGCCGTTTCTACGCTACTATACATAGTTTCTCCTTTTCCTGTACCAGAAAATAGGAATCTGTAGACGAATCGCTACAAAGAACTTTAAAAAAGAGACGTGTATTAGCCGCCCAGATACGGGCGGCAGAAAACACCTGTTAAAAGAATATCATATCCATTTTGCTTTTTAAAGTGTTTTAGAGATTTTTTCGCAATTTTTCAAGTGCCTTTTTTTCCATCCGTGATACATAGGAGCGTGATATACCAATATTTTTTGCGATCTCCCGCTGTGTCAGTACTTTCTGCCCATAGAGTCCATACCGTCTTATGATGATGAACTGTTCTCTCTCATCCAACACGCACGGCACCAGCTTTAAGATCTTCCCGATCCTTAACTGCCGTTCCATCTCCTCCACAACATCGATCTCCTCAGTTTCCACGACATCTAACAGCTGGATCTGGTTCCCCTCTTTGTCCGTGCCGATCGGCTCATACAAAGAAACTTCCCTGGATGTTTTCTTTTTTGCCCGAAAATACATCAGCAGCTCGTTGTCAATACATCTGGCGGCATAGGTGGCAAGCCTGCTCCCGTAATCCTCTTTATAGGTGGCAATGGCTTTGATGAGTCCGATGGTCCCGATGGAGATCAGATCTTCCATGTCCTCCTCCGAGTTCTGGTATTTCTTTGCGACATGCGCAACCAGACGCATATTGCGCAAGATCAGTTCTTTTTTTGCCTCTAAATCACCATTTTTCCATTTTTTCAGACAATCGCTTTCCTGCTCTGGTGTTAAGGGAGTTAAAAAAGTTTTCACTGCACACCCTAAAAACTTTATTAATACATTCTATGAGTGGGTCAACTTCTCCGTGCTTTTCCCCTTTTAAAAATCTTTTTCTTGCCACGGACTTTTTTTCGATATAAGATAATCGGTAGAATCACTTAGAAAAAGGCAGGAAAATAACCATATGAAACGCATTTTAACCTATTCCATCACACAAAACGACCTGCATACGTCAGTTTCCATTCAGGATTACCTGAAAAATCTCGGCTATCCGCATACCGTCTTCGTCTATCTGAGGAAAAACACAGGCAGCGTTCTGTTAAATGGTACCTGCGCCCTGCTGAAAACTCCCTTAAAAGAGGGAGATCACTTAACGGTTACTTTAGAAGAATGGGACAGTTCCAAAAACATCATTCCAGCAGATATCCCTCTTTCCATCTGCTATGAGGACGAAGACATCCTCGTCCTCAATAAACCTGCCCATATGCCGGTCCATCCTTCGATGGGGCACCACAAATATACGCTTGCAAACGCCGTTGCCGGGTATTTTAATTCATGCGGTACGCCCTGCCCTTTTCGCTGTATCAACCGGCTTGACCTCGACACGACCGGTCTTACCATTGTGGCAAAACATATGTTAAGCGCCGCCATTTTAAACGCTGCCATGACACGCCGTGAGATCTCCCGCGAATACCTTGCCATCGTGGAGGGAAGTACCGACGATGCTGGCACGATTGACGCGCCGATCGCACGAAAAGACGGTTCTACCATTGAGCGCGAGGTCAATTTTCTGCATGGTGAAACTGCTGTCACACATTACAGGAAACTGGCGGAACAAAACGGACTTTCTCTTCTTTCGCTTCACTTAGATACCGGTAGAACGCACCAGATCCGTGTCCATATGAGTTATATCGGGCACCCGCTGATCGGTGATTTTCTCTATCATCCCGATAACAATTTAATAAAGCGGCAGGCTCTTCACGCCCACCGCTTGATCTTTTCTCATCCGATCACCGGAAACATTATGGATTTGTCTGCAGCTCTTCCAGAGGATATGGCAGCTTTTTTTCCAGACTTTTGCGCATCTTAATCAGCACATCTTTCTGATAAGGCACTTTGCCACGCAAAACTCTGTATTTTAAGAAATCGTTGACTCTGTCTTCTCCTTTGACTGCCAGATAAACTAAAAGCAGCTCTAACATCGCCTGCGTATCCTCATGGAGCAGATAGTGTCCCCTGCCTTTCATATAATATCTTAGGGCACTGTCCTGTCTGTACGCCTCTTTCTGATAATTTTTTGAGGCAGATACCCGATCCACATACATCTCTGCGACATAATTGAGCGGCATCTTCATACCACACATGCAGCCGTGTCCGGCTCCTTCTTTTCCCGTGCCATAATCAATCCAATATTCCATGTGGTGTTTGTTTCTGCCCTTGTGATGCAGCCAGGCAGAGGAATACCCGATTGCCTCCCGCTCTGCATTGTTCGGGCTCATATTTCCCTGATAATATTTGCAGCCAACTAAAAATTCTGTTGGGGTATACTTGGACAGATCATGCAACAGTCCCTGACGGTACAGACCGATCTTAAAGCATCCCTCCATCACCAGTCTTTTATGATGATTGATCGTACGCAAATGTTCTAACGCCTTCAATTTCAGCATCTCCTTTTCATTTTTCCTCTATTCCAACAAGCAGCGAGACGGACTGCCCCTCCATCGTAAGCAGATATTGGTCCTCCAACTTCTTCTGCTGCTCCAAAAATGGCTCCTCTAAGGCAGTATTTGCCACCAGATACCACTTTTTCTTTTCAGGCAGTTTTGGAAGCGCAAGATCTGCCCTGCCGCTGTGAAAATTATATCCGATATAGACAAAATCGTCCTCACTTCCATCGTTTTTTTTCGCATATGCCCCACAATACATCACGCCAACCGCCTGTCTGTCTGACGGAAACGCCGTTACCCAGGCATTCTCTCCATGGTAGGACAGATCAGGGAAGCCCTTTCTGGCATAATCATTCTGCTGCATCGGCAGTTCCGATGAGATCACTGGATGTGTCTGTCTGAACTGCGCCATTTTTGCCACAAAGGATACCAGCCAGCCATACTGCTTTTCATTTTTCCAGTTCAGCCAGCCCACTGCATTGTCCTGACAATACGCATTATTATTTCCATTCTGGGAATTGCCAAATTCATCTCCTGCATAAAGGAGCGGCACTCCCTGCGCTGTATATAACATGGCAATGGCATTTTTGAGCTGTTTTTTCCGCATTTTTTCTACAAAACGCTTCCGGCTTGGTCCCTCCACACCACAGTTGTTGCTGTAATTCCAGTTGTTTCCATCGCAGTTGTCCTCTCCGTTGCCCTCATTGTGTTTCTCACAATAACGGAATACATCCGCAAGCGTAAATCCGTCATGATTGGCGATATAATTGACAAATCCCTGCACCTTGTGCTGTTTCCTCTGCTGACAGAGGAACTCAGTCAATTCGCCGCCCATGTGGTTTAACATTTTGCGTGACGGATAGAGGTATTCATCTGTATAGACATAAAGATGATGGTATGGTTTCTCATCTTCAAGCAGCACCGGTGCAAACCCGGTGTAGTAGAGCTTGGTACGGCGTAACAGCAGATCCTGTGCGATTGCCGTGATCGGAATGGAATTGCCGACCAGATGGAAGCCATCCACATGATACTCCCTGACCCAGAAACGCAGTGCATCCAGGATAATATTCTGGTTGACTTTCTCATCAAAAAACAGCTCCATCACACACTCCATCTGGTTTTTATGAAGCTCCCGGATAAGTGTTTTCCACTCAATATCAGCCCTTGGCGTGCTGCTGTAGGATGCCTTTGGCGCAAAATAGCTGCCCGGCACATACCCCCAGCAGTTTACCCTTCCTGTCGGTTTCACTGTCTGCGGTTTGATCTTATCGACTTCCTTGCTCTCCCATTTTAAATAATCCGGCAATGGGCTTACCTTGGGCAGTACCATCTCCTCGAACTCATAGACCGGCATGAACTCGACCGTTGTCACTCCGAGGGACTTCAGATATGGGATCTTGTCCATGACCGCTGCAAAAGTACCTCTCTTCTTGCCGCGCACCCCGGCATCCATGGAAAAATTACGGACATGCAGCTTATACATCATCATCCGGCTTCTTGGGATGTCCGGCAGCACATCCTCCTGCCAGTCAAATCCCTCCTCCGGGATATCCCCGCCACAGATCAGATAGTCACGCTCTGCCCTTTTTGCATCGTTCCATTTCTCTCTTCCTACGATGCTCCTCGCATAATCGTCCGTCTTTACAACGCCGTTGATCTCATAGTTGTATCTTAAGTTTTTCTGTGGCAGACCATCGATGCAGACGGAACGGAGTGCTCCGCGGCAATAGTGCTCCGGCACTTTGATCTTCTCGATCAGTTCGAAATTTTTGCCGTAAAAAAGAATGCTGCAATCATCTTCTTTTTCCCCTTCAAAGGTAAAAATTGCCGCATCCCCTTTTCGCACCAGCCCCATTTTTTCGTAATTTCCTTCTCGTATTCTATCGCCCATATCTTCGGTCACCCTTACCTGTCTGTTGTCTTTTCCTTCTACTCGTAACTCTATTCTTTATTATACATGATTTTTGTTTCTTTTCAATATCTCTATTTTTGCACTGTTCATTCCGGAATTTGTATGGTATGATAAGTCCATCTATTGTAAAAGGAGGAACTGACATGGCATCAAATAATACCAATAACGAAGATGACGATATCTTAGTCACCTTAGAACTTGATGACGGCACACAGGCAGAATGTGAAATCCTCACGATCTTCACCGTGGGAGAACAGGATTATATCGCACTGCTTCCACTTGATGAAAAAGGTGAGCCAAACGAGGATGGTGAAGTATTTATTTATCGTTACTTCGAGGACGAAGAAGGCAATCCTTCTCTCGACAACATTCAGGATGATGACGAATACGAAGCTGTTGCCGACCGTTTCGACGAGCTTTTAGACGAAGAAGAGTTCGACTCCATGGAGGACTAAGCCTTACGGAGTCTGTGCTTCTTTGATAAATCTTGAGATTTCTGCATCTTTATTGTTCAGTTTTTTGACTGCAAAGAGATGCAGATTTTTTTTTGCCCTTGTCATGCCGACATAGAACATCCGGCGTTCTTCCTCGATCTCGGTATCTAACACCGCTTTTTTATAGGGCATTACCCCTTCATTGACATCGATCAGGTAGACATTTTCATATTCTAACCCCTTCGCGCTGTGCAGCGTTGCAAGCGTTACGCTCTCCATGTTCTGGTTCTGTAAGCGGTATATTTCCTGCAATTCTTTTGTATAGGTCTCAATGTGGGAAAACCACCCATCGTAGTCTTTGTACTCTTTCGCGCTCTCCTGCAGTTCGTCTAACACATCATAGAGGTCTTCGACCTTCATCCTGCGGTAATCTGCATATTCTGCGCAAAATTCATCATAGCCGATAGCTTTTCGTATGTAATTGATGGCTGCATACGGACTCAAACGCTCCAACACTTTGATATCGTGCTCTAACTGTCCGATCCGCTTTGCCACCCACGGTTGTTCCTCGTAATACCATTCCCATACATCAAATGCGACCGTCGGCTCATCCAGAGAATCCCTGCTGATATAGCGTTTCGGACGGTTCATGATCTGTAAGAAATCCCGTCTCTCCCGGCTTCCCATCGCGATCCTGATGTAGGCAAAGAGGTCTTTTGCAAGCCAATGTTCGTACAGATTTGGGATGCTGTCTCTGGTGCGGAACGGGATATTATACGCCATCAGCTGTTCCATCAAAAGTCTTGGCTGCATATTGGTGCGGAATAAAATAGCAAAATCGCGGTAACTGGCTCCGTGATCGATGGCTTCCTGGATATCCCAGATGATCCTTGCATTTTCTTCCCGCTGTCCTTCAAACAGCAGATATTCGACCGCCGCACCATCTCCCCCTGCAGCCTGTATCTGCTTTGGGAAACGCTCTTTATTATACCGGATGACATTGCCCGCAGCGGTCACGATCGGCACCGTTGAACGGTAATTGGTATCGAGCAACACCATTTCTGCCTCTTTAAAATCTTCTTTAAAATGAAGCATGATCTCCGGTTTTGCCCCGCGGAACCGGTAGATCGACTGGTCGTCATCCCCGACCGCAAACAGATTCTGGCTGTCGCCTGCCAACAGTTTCACAACATCATACTGGATCTTATTGATATCCTGAAACTCATCGATCAGGATATAGGGATATTTTTTCTGCCATGCTCTTAAAATATCTTCCCGCTCCAGAAACAGTTCTTTCGTATAGACTAACATATCATCAAAATCGATCATGCCATGGCGGTAGAGATATTCCTGATACTCATTAAAGATCCGGCGGAATACCGTTTCCGCACAGTTTTTCGAATAATAATGTGCGATCTCGATCCCGGTATTCTTTACCGTACTGATCTCACCTAAGATTGCGGTCAGAAACTCTGTTTCATCCTCATATTCTAACTTGTGCTTTGTCACGATCTCACGGATGCACTGGAACTTCTGCTCCTCTTTGATGATGTTTTCTGCCGTATAGTGATACGCGTGTTTGAGTATCATAAAAAAAACGGCATGAAACGTTCCAAATGCGACCGGACAGGCTCTGCCCATTCGTCTCTGAAAGCGTTCTTTCATCTCGGTTGCCGCTGCTTTTGTAAATGTGATAACTAAAATATTGGAAGGGGGAATATGACATTCTTCTATCAGATAGCGGGTACGCTCGGTGATCACGAGCGTTTTCCCGCTCCCGGGACCGGCTAAGACTAGCATCGGTCCCTCTTTGTGCCGGATGGCACTTGCCTGAGACGGGTTTAAATCCATAATTACCTCATGTCTGCTCTTATAAAGCTGCTTCTAACAATTCGATTCCTTTGCGGATACGTGCAATACTCTCCTCTTTGCCGAGTACTTCCATCAGTTCGGTTGCGCCGCCCGGTGTCATCTGTTTTCCAGATACTGCGGTACGGATCGGCCACATTACATAACCGTTTTTCACACCTTTTTCCTCTACATATTTGAGAAGAAGTGCATATAAGGCATCATTGCTGAAATCATCCTGTGCCTCTAACATTGGAAGCACGTCTTTTAATACTGCAAGGGATGTCTCTGCATTGGTCTTCATCTTCTTGTGTGTATACATTGCAATGTCATACTCTGGAAGTGTCTCAAAGAAATCTACATGTTCTGCGATATCCGGGAATACTTCGATCCTGGTTTTTACCATTGCTGCGATCTTCTTTAAGTCAAGATCTTTTGTGATAACTTCTTTTAAGTATGGCTCTGCTTTCTCATAGAATGCGTCAAAGTCCATTGCCTTGATGTATTCGCCGTTCATCCATTTTAATTTGGTGTAATCAAATACTGCCGGCGATTTGCTGATCCTGTGATAATCAAACTCTTTGATCAGTTCATCTAAAGAGAAGATCTCACGGTTATCTTCCGGGCTCCATCCTAAAAGTGCAATGTAGTTTACCACTGCCTCAGTCAAAAATCCCTGATCTAACAAATCCTCGAAAGAAGAATGTCCGCTTCTCTTCGATAATTTCTTGTGGTTTTCATCGGTGATCAGTGGCAGATGGATATAGACCGGTGACTCCCATCCAAAGGCATCGTATAATCTCTGATATTTCGGAGAAGATGACAGGTACTCATTTCCGCGAACCACATGTGTGATGTTCATGGTGTGGTCATCTACCACGTTAGCAAAGTTGTAGGTCGGATATCCGTCGGATTTGATCAGGATCATATCGTCTAACTCTGCGTTTTCTACGGTAATATCTCCATATAATTCATCATGGAATGTTGTGGTTCCCTCGTTTGGGATATTCTGGCGGATTACAAACGGCTTTCCTGCTGCAAGATTTGCTTCTACCTCTTCTTTGCTTAAGTGCAGACAATGTTTGTCATAGAGCATGATCTCTTTGCCCTCAACGACCTCCGTCTTCAAGGTAGCAAGTCGCTCTTTGTCACAGAAGCAGTAATAAGCCTCTCCCTTGTCCACTAATTCTTTTGCATATTTCATATAGATACCGGTCTTCATACGCTCACTCTGCACATATGGACCATAACCGCCGTCTTTGTCCGGTCCCTCGTCATGCTTTAATCCGGTCTCCTCTAACGTACGGTAAATGATATCAACCGCGCCCTCAACGAAACGCTCCTGATCGGTATCCTCTATACGGAGCATAAAATCTCCGCCCTCATGTTTTGCAATCAAAAACTCATATAATGCAGACCGCAAATTTCCTACGTGCATTCTTCCGGTAGGACTTGGTGCAAATCTGGTTCTAATTTTACTCATCCCTATATCTCCTTATTTTTCCTATATAAAACTAAATTATTATATACCAATTTGGATATTCTGACAAGGCTTATTGCACAAAGAGCACCACCTTTTACGGTGATGCCCTTTCTTTGTTCTGCTTTTTTTACAGTTTTGTAAAGATCGCGGTTTCTTTCTTCAGATCGGTTGCGATCTCAAAGTTTTCATCCATACGGCTTGAGATATTTTCCATATCTCCAACCAGTACCTGAGTGCTGTCTGCTGCATTGCTGACACCGTTGGCACCTTCCTCGATCGCATGTGCGATCGTGTTGATGGAAGTCTGGATCTCTACCATAGTATTCTTTAACGAATCCGTTTTTGTCTCAAATTCATTCATTGCATTCTCGATATAAGATGCCTTGTTCTTATATTCGCTTCCGGCTTCCACAAATGCTTCAAACTCCGGTAAAATGGAATCATTCATGTACTGTACCAGTCCGTTTGCATTGTCTGCCAGATTATGTACGGCATTTGTAACAACGGTATTGATCTGTTGGATACGGTTTGCTGCTTCCTGGCTTGCTGCTGCAAGCTGGCTGATCTCAGTTGCTACCACTGCAAATCCACGTCCTGCCTCTCCTGCTCTCGCCGCCTCGATGGAAGCGTTTAATGCAAGAAGGTTGGTCTGACTTGCAATATTTAAGATATCATCGGTCAGGTTGTTGACCTGATTTACGCTGTTACTGTCTTCGATTGCTTTGTTTAATACTTCAAGGATCTCATTTACTTTCACGCCGGTAGACTCCATATTCGTACGCGCTGCAGCCTCCATGGAATTGGCATGTTCTTTCATTTCTTTTGTATAATTGTTGATCTCTGTGGTACGCTCTGCAATCTGGTTTACCTCTCCTGCAACTGAGTTGGTACTGTTGTTGATCAGAGAAGCATTTTCTGACATCTCCTGCATCGTTGCAGAAAGTTCCTCTGTCAATGCAGACAGATCAGACACACTGCTGTTTGATGTCATAACGCTGTCACGTACTTCATTGACTACGGTCTCCATTCGTTTGGAGTTGTTGATGATGATCTTAAAGATATCCTGTAATTTTCCCATAAACAGGTTGATACCGCTTCCGACTGCTGCCACCTCCTGGTTCGATAAGATGGTCACACGTCTTGTCAGATCACCTTCACGATGATCGATATCATCAATGATCTCCTTAATTTCTTTCTGTGTTTTAGACAGCGGTACGATAACTAATTTCATTACTGCAAATGCTGCTACTAACAGCGAGATTGCACTAACCACAATCGTG